>NZ_BAXD01000013.1:0-69976 GCF_001310395.1 Halolactibacillus sp. JCM 19043 | reverse complement strand
GCATCGCCTATTTTGAAACGTTGATGCGGTATATTTTTAATGTAAGTGATGCATTCACTAAAAATGATATCCGTGATATAGTAAAAACATTAGAACAAGCCTATCCTATGGGGAGTGATGTCATGAAGACTATTGCTGATGTGTTACGAGAAGAAGGTATAGAACAAGGAATAGAACAAGGAGAACAAAAAGGCATAGCAAAAACATTGTTGGCCTTCCTCAGCCGAAAAATTGAGCACTTGCCTGAAGAAACAAAAGATAAGTTACGACAGTTAGATGGCCAAAAACTTGAAACAATTGTAAATGACTTTCATCAGATCGAGACAGTCGAGGACTTAAATAAATATCTTTAATTGTTGACTTATTTCATATGAATGACGTAAAAGACAGGTGAAGGCCTGTCTTTTTGTGTGGACATTTTTTGAAAATCTAAAGACAAGTGTTTTTCTTTTTTTGTTTTAGTGTTATAGTTAAGTGTAACACTAAAACATTATGAGGTGAGTACATGTTTCAATTAGAAAAAGTGTCATTTGACTATAGTGAAGAGCGTGTCTTTGACCGGATCAATCTTGACGTAACATCAGGGTCAGTTATTGGTATATTAGGACCGAACGGTGTCGGTAAGACAACGTTATTTCAACTACTGACAGGCTTGTATTATCCGAGTAGTGGGAATGTGAGCGTTCTAGGATATGAACCAAGATTACGAAACAAACAGTATTTAGAGAAAATCAGTTATTTACCAGAGACTTTACCAAATATTGAGCTATCCATTGGGGCATACGGTGAGTTGATTGGTCCGATGTATCCGAATTTTAGTCGAGAAAAGCTGACAGCTTATTTAACCGCCTTTGATTTAGAAGAAGATTTAAACTTGATTGACCTCAGTGCTGGAATGAAACGAAAAGCCTTTGTGTCGATTACTTTAAGTCTCGGTACACCGATGGTATTTCTTGATGAACCAACAAAAGAAATGGATTTAGAAGGACAACGTATCTTTAGGCAGCTGTTAATTGATGCGCAGTCTGATGGACGTATGATTGTGATTGCGACCCACCACTTAAGAGAATTAGAACCATTACTTGATCACGTTATAATTATGGACCGAAGAGGACATGTTGTGATTAATCACGCGACCAATGATTTGGACCAAGTCTTGTCGTTAAAAGAAGTAACAACGTTGCCTGACGAGACGATGTACTTAACGTATCAACGTTTACCCTTCGGATACCGGTTACTCTGTCATACACCGTCAAGTGAACCAACCGATATACCGTTGGAACTTGTTTATCAAGGTTTTGTAGGAGGTAAATAATATGGTGCGTTTTATTCATGCGAGTAGTCTCTATGGCAATAAAACATTTTTAAATATGTTTAATGCTATTACGATTTTACTCATCGCAGAAACGCTTATTAAATTTGGACTTAGTGAGTTGTTGTTTCAAGAAATAGACGCTGTTCCTGAACGCTTAGAATTACCCTTATATTTTTTCATTGCGTCCTTGTTGTTGGTGGGATTAACGGAGTATAATATCCGACTTATGAGAAAAGATGATAAGGTCACGACGATCAGGCTATTACCACAACGAACAGTAGTTAAGGTGAGTCTTTTCAGTTTCTTTCACGTCGCGTTACCGGTCTTGGCTATGATTTTTGCCATTCAATTTGTCCGCCCAACTATTCTAACAGCCGATGGGTTATATGTTTTAGGGGTAGTCGTACTCGGAGTATTTTTTACTCTACGGGCTTTATCAAAACCAACACAATCAACGAAGCAACAAGTCACCCATTGGTTTATCAATAGTGGCCTTGTTTTTATTGTTTCAGTCGCTTTTTATCTGAATGCGGGACTCGTCATCGTTAGTTTAGCTCTCATCACTGTAGGTGTATACCATTATGCCAAAGCGGCTTTTTCCGGGGAGAGAAGGACATATCAACGAGCGAAAAATAACCATGAACCAGCGTGGCTCATTCAATTGATTAAGAAACGTTACCTGAAAGTCAATCTACTTATTCACTATGACCGTCAGTTTTTTCTTCATCCGTTTCGTGAAGTGGCCGTCTTTACTGGGCAACTTATAGTCATTATAGGTCTAATCATTGTCTTCATGTTTCAAGACATGATGACGGCTAATTTTTCAACAATTGATCCTCAGATCATTACATGGTGGACGACCGTCTTTGCGGTTTTTTTCGTCATTTTAAATTTATCACAGATAAAGACAACCGACGTCACGCTGTTACCGTTTAAGCCATTTGAGCGTTGGTCACTCATTTCAGGATACCGCCATCTGAAAATTGTCTTGTTGTCTACTGCTGCTGTTGCGACTGTGTTGACCGTCATTCATGTTGGGTTTCGACTATTTTATCTGTTTAACTCACATCAGATGTATGACGTGAATGTAACATATATAGACTTCTTAATGACTGGTTTCGAGTCGTATTTTGTCGCTTTCATATATGTCTTAGGTTTCTATCATGTAACGTTGATTTTACATCACCTGTTTTTATTATTGACCCGTGATGCAAAACTCTATCTTAGAGAGGGATTTAATAAGAAAAGTCAATTAAGCTTTCTTTATATCATTGTCTTTCCGTTCCTTTTGTATGATTATATCTCAAATATACGGTTCATAACGAATACCGTTGATTTAAAGTATGTAGGTCTTGTCATTATCCTGTCACTCTTAATAGATTACTATGCCAATCGTAAACTGGAAGTGGTGACGTAATGACGGAACTTTTTAGTGAATATCAAAGCATCTACCGCCAAATCGCGGACAAAATAAAAAATCAGATCTTAAAAGGGGACTTAAAAAAAGGGGATAAACTCCCCTCCCTTAGAGCACAAGCCGTGGAACTTGAAGTAAATATAAATACCATCACAAAAGGGTATAATATATTAGAGAATGATGGTATGATTGAAAAACAACGTGGTTTGGGCTTCTTTGTGACAGAGGATGCCTACGTGCGCGCATTAACAGAGCGAAAACAACGGTTTCAAGAAGAGACGTTGCCGAAATTGAAACAAGAGCTTGCTTTATTAAATCTGTCAGAACAAGCGTTATTACAACTATTAAAGCAAATTAAATAACTTGTATTCAAATTGTATCAAACTGTTTCAGGTGAGAAATAATAAACAAAGCATCGTTTGATTAACGAGCGAGCAAACAATAAAACGTGGAGAAACTGTTCATTTTTTAAGTGGACAGTTTTTCTATTTAAAAGGAGATAAAAATCTATGCAAGATTTTACTATGTTGAAAGACGAGGCGTTATTACGCCGTTTAAATGAGAAAGGTTTTACGACACCCACACCCATTCAAGAACAACTCTTACCAATGATTGTGGACGGTAAAGATGTACTCAGTCAAGCTGAGACCGGTAGTGGTAAAACATTAGCCTTCTTACTACCCGTGTTAGACCGATTAGATTTTAATGCGAACGATCCATCCGTCCTCATTTTAACGCCAACACGTGAATTAGCGCTTCAGATTGAAGGGGTTGTGAAAGATATTGCGGTATACAAACGTTTAAAGCCCGTGACTGTGATTGGGGATATGTCTTATGAAGCCCAAGAAGTCCAACTGAAACAAAAAAGTCATATCGTCATTGGAACACCAGGCCGCGTCTTAGATTTAATGAGTAAAGGCACAATTAAACGCGCGCTGATTGATACGTTGATTATAGATGAAGTGGATCATTTATTTGACCGCGGGTTCGCGGAGACGATTGAAGAAATTATTAGCCTGTTACCTTATGAAAGACAAAATATTTATACCTCAGCAACAATGAGTGACGAGATTGAACCGTTTATTAACGAAACGTTAGTTGATCCTGTACGTGTGACAATTGAACCGAAAAACCAACAAGTGTTTGACCAAATCCGTGTCGATGTTGACCCTTACGATAAAATCGAAACGGTAGTGGATGTCCTAGTAGAAGAACATGTCTCTGAGGCAATTATCTTTTGTGAAGAGAAGCGCACGGTCGATGAAGTTGCTGATGAACTGAGTGACTTAGGGATTCCAGTCGTGCGCCTGCATGGTGATTTAAAACAGCCAGTAAGAATTAAAGCACTCAAACAATTTAAAGAAAAACATCGCTCGATTCTTGTCACGACGAATTTAATGGCTAGAGGGATGGATTTAATCGACTTACCACTTGTGATTAATTATGATTTAGCTTATACAGAAGATGTCTTTACGCACCGGATGGGGCGTACCGGCCGGATGGGTAAGAAAGGAAAAGTTGTGCATCTTCTTGCACCAGATGAACAAGCGAGCTATGAAGCGATGAAAGACAACCTCAAGTTTCATGACCGTGAGCTTACGTATCCACAACGAGAGAACAGTGATACAAAAGAGTATGTGAATATGCTCGGCCGCCAAAAGAAAGTCGAGACAAATGACTCTGTCACGACGCTATACTTTAACGGTGGTAAAGAGAAAAAATTACGGGCCTTTGATTTTGTTGGCACAATCAGTTCTTTGCCAGGTATGGATTTTAATGATATTGGTGCGGTGACGGTTTATCCGAGACATACCACTGTCGAAATCCTCAATGGTAAAGCCGAAGACGTCTTAAAGAAAATGAAGCATACGAAAGTAAAGAAAAAACAATTAAAAGTCCATATCGACCGAGAGACGCATCTTTAATATCGTCTCGTGAGATAAGGTTTTGATAAAGACTAGCTGAGTTATAGCGTAGCATCGCTGTTTCTCAAGCTTGTCTTTTTTTTGCATTATTTTCTTTGTCACTCATAACCCAATCTATAGTTTTTAAATCGTTCAACGGCAAGACTATATGAAAATCACTGTAAAATCAATAGATAACACAGGCATGACACGTTACGAAGTGACGTGATAACTAAACTTTTTGAAGAAGAGACTAAACCACCACTGGTACGCATAATGTAAGCGCTTCACTATAATAGAAAATATACGACTTTACATAGGAGAGGAGGCTAATGTTTCTTAATCACTTACTATTACTAGGAGGTCAAACATGTCAAAACAGAAGCAATCGAAATGGTTTATTTATTTCCTTATTACTTTGATGTTGTTACCTAACTTATCACCCCTTACTGTCTATGCTGAAACGAGTGATGTGATCTTGCATCATGATTTTGAAACAGATACCGATGGATGGGAAGCATTAGATTGGGGGGATTCGACTTCCCCACTCACGAGAGAATTAACTGAAACAGAGGCCTTTAGTGGCCAAAAGTCACTAGAGGTAAGCCGTGAGGCATACAATAGTAAGCTAAGTTTTAATCTTACAGACCAACTTATTGAAGGTGAGTCATATAAACTTTCCTTTAGTATAAAACTGAAAGAAGGAACGGAAACGTTACGTCTTGCTTCAAAACATAGTTATCCAGGGACAACCAATGAATACCCTTGGGTTATAGGGAATAATGAGGTTAGCACGGAATGGGTGACTTTTGAGTCTGAAGCGATTCATTACGAGCCAGGAACAACAGAATTTATCGTTTATATTGAATCAAATCAAGAAGTAGGAACACCAGCTGTGTATTATTTAGATGATATTCAAATGATTCAGCTTGAAGGTGAAGACACTCCTGAAGAACCCGAGGGAGAAGCTGTTTCGATAATTAAACACGATTTTGAAACAGAAACGCATGGTTGGGAAAAACTCAGTTGGAGTAATGAGGGTTTAACGACAGCTCTAACAACAGACGAAGCTTATACTGGAGATCAGTCACTAGAAGTGACGCGTACTGGCTTTGGTAGTAAGCTCAGTCTAAACTTAACGGATCAACTCACAGAAGGTGAGACATATAAACTATCGTTTTATTTAAAGCTTAAAGAAGGGACAGAACAACTACGTCTCGCATCTAAATATAGCTATCCAGATACATCCAACGAATACCCGTGGATAATTAATACAAAAGAAGTAGGAACAGAATGGGTAAGGTTCGAATCTGGTGAAATTAACTATATGCCAGGAACAACAGAATTTATCGTCTATTTAGAATCAGAACAAACTGAAGGGACACCGTCGGTGTATTACTTAGATGATGTCGAGGTCGTACATTTGGAAAAAGAGACGACTGACGATAAACCAGCAGCGGAGATATTATCACCGATTGATTTTGAATCAGGTGAAGCAAGTGGCTTTGTGGCGCGTGGTGAAGTAGAAGACCTGACCGTCACTGATGAAACAAACCACACACCAGACGGTTCGATGAGTTTAAAAGTTGAAAATAGAAGTCAAAACTGGCACGGACCATCACTCGATGTTTACAATTACGTTGACCAAGGAGAGTTATACGAGGTTTCTGCTTGGGTGAAGATGGTTGAAGGCTCAGATGAACTTAAATTATCAACACAAGTAGGCGCAGGTGATACGGCAAGCTACAACAATATCACCTCAGCTCAAGTCACAGCAAATGAGTGGGTGAATTTAAAAGGGACCTATCGCTATTCAAGTTTAGGTGGAGGTAATTTAAGTATTTATGTGGAAGGTGCGAGTGCAACGTCTAGTTTCTATCTTGATGATGTGACGTTCACAAAGCTTGAAACCGCTCCGATTGTCATCGAAGACATTACCCCAATTAAAGATGTCTACCAAGATGACTTTTTAATTGGAAATGCGGTCTCGATGTCAGAATTTGAAGGGATTCGCCTCGAGTTATTGAAAAAACACTTTAACTTAGTCAGTGCAGAAAATGCGATGAAACCAAGTTATGCGTATGATGATGAGGGGAACTTTGATTTTAATGCAGAGAAATTGCTTGTAGAAACAGCGATTGAAGAAGGTTTTGATATTCATGGCCACGTGTTAGTTTGGCACCAGCAATCACGTGACGCATTGTATCAAGATGAGGAGGGAAATCCGCTCTCCCGCGAAGAAGCACTAGAAAATATGTACACGCATATTGAGACGACGATGGCGGCGTTTAAAGACTATGACGATCACCTCATTTCATGGGATGTGGTGAATGAAGCGATGCTTGATAGCGCAAATGCCCCGTATGACGATTGGGAAAGTAACTTACGTCAATCAGGTTGGTACAAAGCCATTGGTTCTGACTACATTGAGCTCGCCTTTAAAAAAGCACGTGAAACAGCCGATCGCTTAGGACTTGACGTTGTTTTATACTACAACGACTATAATGATGATCAACAAAATAAAGCCCAATCGATCTATCATATGATTAAAGATATTAATGAACGTTACCAAGAAGAAAATCCAGGTGAGTTACTGATTCAAGGGATGGGCATGCAGTCACACTATAATATGAACACCAATCCTACAAATGTGCGCCTTTCAATGGAACGTTTCATTGAGTTAGGTGTTGAAATTGGTGTGACGGAACTTGATGTCACTGCTGGTTCTGGTGGGGTACAAACAGCTAAAGAAGCAAATCGTCAAGCTTATATTTATGCAGAGTTATTCTCACTTTACAAAGAACACGCAGAACATATTTCACGCGTGACCATTTGGGGTTTAAATGATGCGACGAGCTGGCGCGCAGAACAATCACCACTTGTCTTTGATGCTAACTTACAAAGTAAATTAGCTTATGAGGCAATCATGGACCCAGAGACATTCTTATTAAATTATGAAGAAGAACAGGTACCTGTTAGAGAAGGACAAGCAATAAAAACAGAAACAACGCCAATCTTAGACGGTGTGGAAGATGGGTTATATAAAGAAGCCATGACGCTTTCAGTTGACCGATTCCAACAAGCATGGTCAACAGCAACGGCCGAGGCGAAAGCTGTTTGGGATGATGATTTCTTATATGTCCTTGTCAATGTGACAAATGATGTCCTTGACGTGACAAGCGCAAATGCTTGGGAACAGGACTCAGTTGAGGTCTTTGTCGATCAATTAAACAGTAAAGCGCCTAACTATGATGCCGCTGAAGGTATTGGACAATACCGTGTCAATGTCGAGAATGTTCAATCATTTGGAAATGGTAATGTTTATGAGGGCTTTAAATCAGCGACGAAAGTCAATGGCACAAGCTATACAGTTGAGATGGCGATTCCATTAACGAACATCACACCATCAAATGAGACGGTTATTGGATTTGACCTTCAAATTAATGATGGAGAAGACGGGACAAGAGTCGGTGTCGCTACATGGAACGATACAAGTGGACAAGGCTTCCAAGACCCGTCTGTGTTTGGAGAAGTGACACTAGTATCTGATGATACTGATGAAACACCAACACCAGGCGAACCAGGAGAAGAAACCCCGACACCAGGTGAACCAGAAGAAGAAACACCAACACCAGGTGACGAAAATTCAACGAATAATGACACCGTGATTGGTTTATCAAAAGCACCGGTTCGTGTGTCTAAAGGTGAAACGATTGTTATTGAGGATTTAAAAGCGACGATTAAGATGCCAAACGACCTACCTGAAGGCACAACAATCACAGTTGGTACGTATGATGAGGAAACCTATACGGCCGCAAATGGCGAAAAGCTTAACGTTAGAGGAGAAATCATCACGGTTAACCTCGTGTTCCCGGAAGGTTTTGAGGGCTATGAAGGTGAGTTTAAATTAACTCTAGGTGTAAATGCCGATGCTGACAATCCAGCGGTCTACTACTTAGGCGAAGATGGCTGGGAATTACGCGGCGGTGATTACGACGAAGAGAACGGAGTTATTCGATTAATGGTCTCAGGCTTTTCTACTTATGGAGTATTTGAAACTGAAGTAGACGATGCCGCAGGTGAGACATTACCTGATACAAGTACGATGATGTTTAATTGGTCAGTGATTGGGGCTATATTACTTCTCGTAAGTGCGGGGTTATTCCGCGTAAATAAGCGTAAACAAACGGTTAAATATTAAACAATGAAGAAAGATCTCAAGCGGTCACCATGACCGCTTGTTTTCGTTCATAACTCGACACATGAGGAGGTTAAAGGATATGAAAAAGTATGGTAGGTATATACTGTTATCGCTATTGATCTTATTGGTCGGATGTAGTGAGAGCGCTACCTATGAAGCCGAAGATGACTACTTTAAAGTAGAAGCAACCATAACGGAAACAACCGATGACAGTGATACAAAGTTTGAGGTAGAGGCACAATTAACCCCGAAACAACCAATGGAAGCTGAATCATTTCACTACCAAATGGTCATCGAACCACTCGGTACGAGTGAAAAAACAGAAGATTACGATGAGGTTGTGGAACTTGAAGCGCTCACGATTCGAGACACATTCACAAGTGAAGAGGCTGTAAGTATCGATGACTTCACCTTAACGATTAAAGTAAACGAACTAGAAACAACCTATACGTTAACACGATAATGAAATAAGAATGGACATGACCATATTTACAGGTTATGTCCTTTTTTTCTTGCTTATAATCATGAGGATATAAATGAAAAAGTGATGAGAGTGACGTCTTTTGTTGTTAAAAAAATCACAAAGGATAAATCTTTCCCCTCAAGGATAATAATTTACCCGAAGTAGTGATTACGATAATAAAGCGCTTACATTATACTTCAAGTTGTAAGACAAATTAAATGATTTGAGAGGGGTTAAATTATGTTAAAACGTTCTAAGTTTTTATGGGTATTACTTGTTGGAGCCTTATTCTTTTCACTACTCGTCGGTTGTTCTGATACACAGACAGATGAAGGAAGTGGTGGCGATAGTGATGAAGGTACCTCAGATGAAGGGTCAAGTGATGATGCCATTGATGTAGGGATTATCTTACCAACACGTGACGAACCACGTTGGGTACAAGATGAGCAACGTTTCCGCGATGCCATTGCCGATTCAGACTATACAACGGAAATTCTATTCTCACAAGGGTCATCGGCGAATGAATTACAAAACGTTGAAACATTGATTAGCCGTGGGATTGATGTACTTATCATGAGTCCACATGATGGCGATGCTGCTGGTGCTGCCGCTAAAGCTGCCAGTATGGAAGGTATTAAAGTCATCTCATACGACCGCTTAATTACGAATACCGATGCAGTTGACTATTATGTCACCTTCGATAGCTTTGCGGTTGGAGAAGCACAAGGTCAATATTTAATTGATAACACAGACGGTTCTGGCATTCCACTTTACTTATATGCAGGAGCATCATCTGATAATAATGCGTTCCTCTTCTTTGAAGGCGCATGGAGTGTGCTTCAACCGAAAATCGCCGACGGCACATTTGTAGTCGCCAACTCAAGTGCCGCAGAAGAATTATCAAGTAAAAATGAGTTAACACGTGATGAATTAGGACAAATTCTTAACCAAGTTACAACAAACTGGGATCCAAACGAAGCGATCAACAAAGCACAAACGCACCTGACAAGTGCTGGGGCTGAGTTAAAAGGTGATGTTGCCGTTCTTGCGCCAAACGACGGGACAGCCCGTTCGATTGCTGATACATTTAGCTCAGACAGTGAAGTGACAAGCTACGTTATTACTGGACAAGATGCTGAAAAAGCTCCATCCAGTACATCATTGATGGCAAACAATCGATGACGGTCTTTAAAGATGTGCGTCGCTTAGTTGAAGATGCGATGGGTATGGCGATTACGATTCTTGATGGCAGTGACCCAGAAACAACAGGTTCATATGATAACGGTTCAGTCGATGTACCAGCACTTCAATCAGAAGTTATCACTGTTGACCAAGCCAATGTAGAAGCCGAACTTATTGAATCTGGTTACTACGAAGCCAGTGAATTTACTGGTTTAGAGTAAACAATAACGTCAGTCGTTAAAATCTAACATGTGTGTCTCTACTATATAACAGAATAATTTTTAGAACAGGATAGAATAGTGTCCCCCACTATTCTATCCGTTTTAAAACGAAGGTGGTGCGAGTCAATGGCAGATGTCATTTTAGAAATGGCCAATATCACAAAAACTTTTCCTGGGGTCAAGGCCCTTGATCAAGTAAACTTTCAAGTGGAAAAAGGTGAGATTCATTTTCTTGTCGGTGAAAACGGGGCAGGTAAATCAACCTTAATGAAAGTCTTAAGTGGCGTATACCCTTATGGCAACTATGAAGGCGATATTATTTATGAAGGTAAGGTTCAACAATTTAATAAAATTCAGGACAGTGTCAATGTCGGAATTGCGATTATTTATCAAGAACTCGCGTTATTCCCGGATTTATCCGTCTATGAAAATATTTATATGGGGAATGAAGTTAAAGACGGTGGCATTATCAATTGGAATCAGACCATTGTCAAAGCAAAAGAGATGTTACAGAAAGTCAATTTAAAAGTCAATCCAGAAACGTTGATCAAAGATTTAGGGGTTGGGAAACAACAACTCGTAGAAATCGCAAAAGCTTTAAGTAAACAAGTCAAGTTGTTGATCTTAGATGAACCAACCGCCGCTTTAAATGAAGATGATTCCGAGAATCTTTTAGAACTCATAAAAGAATTAAAAAAACAAGGCATTACCTGTATCATGATTTCACACAAATTAAAAGAAGTGGCAGCGATTGCCGATAAGGCAACGATCCTAAGAGACGGTCAAACGATTATCACCTTAGATGCGAAAAAAAGGCGAAATTGATGAACCAACAATTATTCGTCACATGGTTGGACGCGAGATGAATCAAATTTATCCAGAACGGGCGAATAGAAACATCGGTGATACGGTATTAGAACTTATCAACTGGTCTGCTTATGATACCCAGCTCGGTCGCGCGGTTGTAAAAGATGCCAACTTGCACCTTAAGCGTGGTGAAATTATTGGCATCGCTGGACTAATGGGCGCAGGACGGACAGAGCTTGCCTTAAGTATGTTTGGTAATCCGAAAAGCTATAAACTGATGGGCAGCATGGCACTAAATGGCCAAGCGCAAAACTTTAAACATACGAGTGACGCCATCAAAGCAGGTATGGCTTATGTGACAGAGGACCGAAAAGGGAATGGTCTCTTTTTACTTAATACGATTACAAAAAACGTGTCGGCCTCGAAACTATCTGGCATTGCACATAACGGCATTATTAATACAAATGAAGAAATCAAAGTTGCCGAACACTATAAAAATTCTCTCCACATTAAAGCCTCTTCGATTGAACAATTGGTAGGAAAACTGAGTGGAGGGAACCAACAAAAAGTCTCACTCGGTAAGTGGTTATTTGCTGGACCGAACATTCTTATTTTGGATGAACCAACACGTGGTATTGATGTTGGAGCTAAGTTTGAAATTTACTCCGTGATGAATACCTTAATTGAAAAAGGCATGAGTATTATCATGATTTCATCAGAACTCGGTGAAATATTAGGTATGAGTGATCGGATCTATGTGATGGCAGAAGGAAAAATCACCGGAGAGCTCGACAGGCAAGAAGCCGATCAAGAAAAAGTTATGGCACTAGCCACGAAGTAGGAGGAGAAATCATGAATCTTTTAAAAGAAACATCACATTTAATTAAAGACAATATCCGTGATTACGGCATGTACATCGCCCTCGTGGCCATTATGATTACCTTTAACGTGATGACGAGTGGAACGTTTATGTCTTCCCGTAACATTAGTAATTTACTTGATGCGAGTGGTATATTGCCGTCTTAGCCGTTGGGATGACGCTCGTCATTGTCATTCGTCACATTGACTTATCTGTCGGGTATGTGGCCGGGTTCTTAGGGGCAATTGCGGCCATATTACTGATGCAACAAGGCTTGTCTGTTTGGCTTGTCATACCGATTATCTTAGTCTTAGGTATTGTAATTGGTCTCATGAACGGCTTTCTTATTGCTCAACTCGGCATTCCTGCTTTTGTCGCCTCACTTGCAGGGATGTTAATCTTCCGCGGGGCGCTGTTACAAGTAACAGAAGGTACAGGGACAATTATTGTTCAAGATGATATTTTTAATGCGATTGGGAATGGTTACTTACCCGCGATTAAGTATTTCTATAATCGTCATGTCCTCACCTTAATAATTGGTGCTGTTGGCGTTGTTCTATACATCTTCTCAGAACTAAAAAATAGACATGATAAATCAAAATATAATTTCGACGTGATTTCGATGCCTATATTCTTAATAAAGTTAGTGTTTGTATCGGCCATCATCGCTTATATTACTTGGATTTTAGCAGGCTATAACGGGATTAGTTGGACACTGGTCATTGTATTACTCGTGACAATGGTGTATCACTTTATTACAAATAAAACAGTCCTTGGCCGTCAAGTGTACGCTGTCGGTAGTAATCCAGAAGCGGCCCACTTAAGTGGGATCAATGTTAAAAACGTGACTTACATGGTGATGGGCTCGATGTCCATGCTGGCAGCACTTTCTGGTATTTTATATACGTCACGGTTACAATCTGCCACAACAACCGCTGGGATGTTGTTTGAACTTGATGCGATTGCGGCAGCTTATGTTGGTGGGGTCTCCTCTGCCGGCGGTGTTGGAAAAGTAACAGGAGCGATTATTGGGGCGATTGTTATGGCCTCCCTCACAAACGGGATGAACTTGCTCGGTGTCGGAATTTCTTATCAATATATGATCCGCGGGGGCGTTTTAGCTGGTGCGGTTATCTTTGATGTCATCACAAGAAAACGCGGCAAATAATGACGAGATCAACCAACGCACTATAGCAATAACTCACTATAAATAATGAGTCAACAATGAAGCGCAATGACCCCGAAAAGCATGACTGACGGGGTCTATTGTCGTATTTTCAAGAAAGAACAGCGAATGATAGGCAGCTCTTGAGTTAATTATGATTAAAAAATATAATACCAACAGCACATACGTTTTGTGATAGAATATGAAGAGCGACGATTCTTTCGTCTAGTGTCTTTCAACAAGAGGAGTTGTCATTATGCGCAAAATTGTAACCGCTTTATTTATAGGGATGTTAATCTTGACAACGTTATTTACCTTGCAATCATTGACACATGTCTTATCTGTTGATATCGATTTACCAACGGGAGACACATCAGAAGATGATGCAAAACGACTTGTGCTCATTACAGACCAAATGGGGACGCCTTTTTATGATGCCATCGTTAAGGGCGCACGGGCGGCAGCCTTCATCAAGGGATGTCTCTAGAGGTGCTCGGCTATGCGAATCAAAATGAGGAAGCCTTACTTACCGACTTAGAGCGGTCAATTTATGCGAAAGTTGATGGCATTATTGTGCAAGGAAAAGATACAGAAGCGTTTAAAGAATTAACGAAAGTAAAAGCGGCTTTTTATAGTATACCGGTAGTCACCATCGCAGAAGATGTCCCGATTGAAGAAAGTCTAAGACGGACGTACGTCGGATCTAATCACTTCCAGATGGGGCAAACATTAGCCAACGTGGTGACAGAAGATTATCAAAGCTATGAGACAGTCGTTATTTATTATGATGAGACGCGTCCTTTTTATCAACGAGAGCGGCTACGAGGGGCGGCGGCAGTCCTAAATGAATCAGAACTTACGGTGCAATATATTGGCCTTCCGGCCTCGACCGATGAAGCCATCTTACAGACACAACGTGCGCTTAATCAGTATCCAACGTTTGATGCGGTGATGATTTTAGATGCCCAGCTGTCCTCTATTGTCATAGAGGAAATTAAACGTCGCCGCCAAATTGAACCACTCGGGATTTATACATTTGATGAACAACGAAATTTAGATCTTTTACTTGACCAAGGAGAGATTGATGCCTTAATCAAACAATCTCCAGAAAAAATGGGAAGTATGAGTGTAGAGGTCCTTAGTGAATGGATCAATAATGAGCGTGATCATCTAGAGTTTTCAGGTTATTTAACCCCATTCTCTGTTGAGAGGGGGAAGAGTGATGCACAAGATTAAACATAAAGTGGCCCTTTTTATGATAATAGTTATCTCAACGTTATTTGTGATTTGGCTGTCGTTAACGTACTTTAATCGACAAACACAAAATAATTATAATGACATTTTAGCGCGCTATTTAATCTTAAATGAAGCCAACACGAAAAGTGACACATTAATGACGACCTTAAGCGGCCTACTAACAGAACGAGTTGATGTTGACTCGCCGAGCCTCAATCAATTGGAGCGTGAATGGCGTGAGATTCAGCGCTTAGAGAATCGACTAGCAGACCTTGAAAATAGCAGCAACATAAACGCACTTACTAACTACATTCATTTACTTGATAGCTTAGTTGAATCAACCGATCGTGCGATGCGTCTCTATGAACAACAAGACATTGACCAAGCAGAACGAGAGCTGAATGATGCGATTCGGATTCAAACATATATTTCAGATACGACCTTGCAGTTACTTGATCAAGAATTAAAAACATATGATAGTTTTTATCGCGGCATGATCGAGCAATCACGTGCGATTAATACCTTTGGGTTTTGGTTACTTATTTTACTGGTGCTTGTTTTAATCGCGGTGACGTATTTATTTCAGCGACAAATCACTCATCCGATTCATCAACTAACCCGGGCAGCTAATGGTCTATCATTAGGTAACTTAGACCAAGAGATACAAATTGACTCTCAGGATGAACTGGCCTTTTTAGGTAAAACATTTAACCGAATGCGTGAGAATATTAAACAACTGATTCATGAAATCAATGAAAAAGCAAAAGTAGAAAAAGAATTGAGTGAATCAAAAATGCTACTCCAACAAACACAGCTGAGAAGTTTACAAAGTCAAATCAATCCACACTTTTTATTCAATACGCTCAATACCGTCTCGAAAAAAGCTTACTTAGAAGATGCTTATGAAACAAGTGATTTACTTGTCTCCATTGCTGATTTGTTGCGGTATAACTTAAAGCAACTTGACCGAGCCGTGACGTTAGCCGATGAAATTAGAGTCATAAGGCAATACATTCAAATTCAACAAACAAGGTTCAGTGACCGTCTCGTCTACACAGAAGAAATTGATTCCACCTTACTCGGAAGTCATATACCTGCCCTTACCCTGCAGCCTATCATTGAAAATGCGGTGATTCATGCGGTTGAACCATACCAAAAGGGTGGTCAAATTACGTTAAGAGTTTTTAAACAAGGCTCATATACTCGAGTAGAAATTAGTGATGATGGTCCTGGCATGGAAGATGAGACGATTAATCAATTATTCTCAGGAAAGTTAATGCCAAAAGAAGGCCATTCGACGGGGATTGGTTTTACCAATGTGATTAAGCGGATGCGCTTATTTTATAATCAAGATCAGCTTGTTTATATTGACTCGTATAAAAATCGCGGCACCAAGGTAAGTTTATTGTTGCCGGAGATGAAGGGGGAACAACAGGATGAAACTGATGATCGTAGATGATGAGCGGGTTGAACGCGAAAGTATGAAACAAATATTAACGAAAAAATTCTCAAACCTTGAGATTATTCTCGCAGAGAATGGACAAGAAGCGGTACAAATGGCGAGTGAATATCAACCAGCTATCGTACTTATGGATATTAAGATGCCGGAGATGAATGGACTTGATGCGATTCGTTTAATTAACGAATCGACACAACGCATTAAATTTGTGATGGTTACGGCATATGATACATTTGATTATGCGAAACAAGCGATTACTTTAGGCGTAAAAGATTACTTACTGAAACCAAGTAAAATCTCAGATATAATCGAGACCGTCAATAAAATCATAAAAGAAGTCGAGACTGAACAAGAAGAACAACAAGCGACAATGAAAGTGAAAAAAGAGCTCGCGCAATCAAAAAAAGTCATTGAACGCGATCTTGTGACGCAATTGTTACTCGGACATGTGCATGACGTAAAAGCGCCGTTATTGTTGGATTATTTAAATAAGAATATTGGCCTTGGTTACGGGGTGATTATTTTAAAGTTCGACCATGTCCCGCTTTATTCATATGATGAATTGATCCAAGAGTTATCAATAGATGAGACGTGCCTAATTGGGCCTCTCTATCACCGACAATTGCCGATTGTCGTGTTCCGGAATGAACAGTCTTTCCGTCAACAACTCACATATTTAACCCGGCAGATCAGACAACGATTTGAAACGCTTAAACAACCGGTGAAGATGGGTGTAAGTGACGAGGCGTTATCGATTGATCAATTAAACAAGAGTTATCAAGAAGCGGTCATTAGTGCAATGGAAACACGTCGGGATTATCACGTTTTATTCTATAGCGATGTACCAAAGGCCACGCACCTTTGTGAGCGCCAATTAGATGCGTATATCTACCGAGACTTTTTTGACCAGTTACGGTTAGGTAAATGGACAGATATTGAAAAACACCTAATAGATATTTCGCTCTGTTATGAATCAGAACAGGTCCCCTTAGCGGACTTTCGGTCACGTTTAGTCCAACTCATTCAACTGATGGGTCAAACGCTTGAAGAGCTGCATATGAAGATTGCCTGGCAAAAGTATCATTTTAAAGCCGAGGACTATACATCGCTGAAGGAAGAATTAAAAGGCTACCTTCATCACATGCGTGATGCACTGAAGACCTATCAAGGAGAGTTAAATGATGATTGGTTTACGAAGATGACGCACTACATTGAAACGCATATTAAGGAAGATTTATCGTTAGAACAATTGAGCGCAGAAGCTGAGTTAAGTCCGATTTATGTGAGTAAAGTCTTTAAGGAACGCCTCGGTATGAATTATATCGAGTTTTTAACGACCTGCCGGATTGATGAGGCAAAACGCCGGTTACTTGAAACAGATGAGTCGATTAAAGCTATTGCGGTCGATGTCGGTTATCACGATGCGAATTATTTTGGTAAGGTGTTTAAAAAAGTAACCGGCGAAACACCGAACGCTTACCGAAAACAATTGATTTATAAGTAACGTGGGTGTAGGTAATGATTTGATGTTGCCCAGACAAAGAGGGGGGAGATCGATGATACAAAGACTATGGATGATCAGTGTCATATTTATACTAGTGGGCTGTCAGACGCCTCCTGAACCAATCCATGATGAAGAAATAGAACCAGTACAATCCTTGTCTGTGGATGATATTACCGTCGGTTTATCCATGGATACGCTGATTGAAGAGCGTTGGCAAAAAGACCGTGATATGTTTTCTGAAGCGGTTCAAGAGTTAGGTGCTGATATTATCGTGAAAGCGGCCAACGGCAATGATGCGCTTCAAATTGCGCAGGCTGAACGAATGATTTCAGATGGAGTGGATGTGTTAGTACTCGTCCCGCATAATGCGGAAGCGGCCGCAACCATTGTCGGTAGAGCACAAGCGGCAGGGATCCCTGTGATTTCGTATGATCGTTTAGTTAAGAATGCGAATGTTGATTTATATATTTCCTTTGATAATGAAGAAGTGGGGCGCTTGCAAGCAGAAGCGATGCTAAAGGCTGTCCCGTCGGGACAGTATGTCTACATTGGCGGCGCAAGTACCGATAATAACGCACACTTGATGCGTGAAGGCGTCTATGAAGTCTTAAAGCCTCATATCGATGCAGGACGCATACAAGTCGTCTATGATGAATGGACCGACGCCTGGAAACCGAGTGAAGCAAAAGCAAACATGTTGGAAGCACTATCAGCTAACGATCACGACATTGATGCGGTCATTGCCGCAAATGATGCCACGGCTGGAGGTGTGATCGAAGCACTGAAAGAAGCCGGTATCGAACAGACGATTCCCATTGTCGGTCAAGATGCTGAACTACAAGGCATTACTCGCTTAATTGATGACCAACAACTCATGACGGTCTATAAATCTATCAAGGCCCTTACTCAAAAGGCAGCGGAAGTCGCCATTAAACTGGCAAAGGATGAACCGCTAGAAACGAGTCATTTGATCAACAATGGCAAAAAAGATGTGCCAACCATCTTTTTAACACCGGTCAGTGTCACAAAAGAGACGATTAAAGAAACAGTGATTGATGATGGGTTTCATTCACATGAATCAATTTATTTAGAGTAATGTAACTGTTATAGGCTGTTCCTCAACATGAGTGAACGGTCTTTTTCATGATGAAAATTAAAGAAAACGTTGGGCTGAGCGAGATGAAAGATAAGAAAATAAGAAAAGGGATACAGATAAGCGGCAATCTTTGGTAAAATGAACGTAACACCAAAGAAAAGCAGGTGATCGACATGGAAGCATGGTTAAATGAACTAGAACTAGGTATACAAAAAGGTTTGATTGATAAAACCATTCCTTATTCAGGGCAATTTGAGCCGCAGTTATTAATGAACCACCAACAGAAAAAACAAGATGTCTTAACGACACTGATTGATGAATTAAGACAATCACAATCGTTTAAATTTGCGGTGGCTTTTATTACTGAGTCAGGTATCCAAACATTAAAAGCTCATTTGTTGGATTTACATAGAAAAGGTGTAACAGGACAACTGATCACTTCAACATATAATTACTTTAATCAACCAAAAATGTTTCAAGAGTTGTTAAAGCTAAAAAATCTAGAAGTAAGAATTTCGGACGTTGATGGTTTTCACTCCAAAGGTTATATATTTGACCAAGGAGGATACCACTCATTAATTGTCGGGAGTACGAATTTAACGGCGAGTGCATTAAAAGTCAATTATGAGTGGAACATCAAACTAACGTCACACGAGCATGGCGCGATCATTGATCACTTCACGACACAGTTCAATGAGATGTGGCAAGATAGTGTCCCATTGACCACTGAATGGATCAATCACTACCGAAAAGCCTATCAAACACAAAACATTCAAACGGTGGCTGAGTTTCCGGCAAGCTATCACAATAAATGGTCTGATGCTTTAAAGATTGAACCAAATAAGATGCAGGTCCAAGCCTTAATGGGGATTGAAGCAGTTCGCCTGCGCGGGGAATCCCGTGCCCTTGTCGTTTCAGCAACCGGAACCGGTAAAACATACTTAGCCGCTTTTGATGTGAGACGAGTGAGCCTAATCGTTTATTGTTTATTGTCCATAGAGAACAAATTCTTAAAAAAGCAATGGCTGATTTTAGGCGTGTAATTGGTGGTAACGATGACGATTATGGGATTCTCTCTGGTTCCAGTAAAGATGTCGGGGCGCGTTATTTATTTGCGACCGTTCAGTCATTATCAAAAGTTAAGACATTAAATGAATTTGATTCCGAATGGTTTGATTATATTTTAATTGATGAAACCCACCGGGCGGGGGCAACTAGTTATCAAAAGATTATTGATCATTTTAAACCAGATTTTATGTTAGGGATGACAGCAACGCCAGAGCGAACCGATGGCTATGATTTGTTTAAGCTATTCGATTACAATATCGCCTATGAGATTCGTCTACAAGAAGCATTGGCGGAGGATTTACTGGTCCCGTTTCATTATTTTGGAGTGAGTGATTATGAAGTTGATGGTCAGATAAGAGAAGATCTATCGTTTCAGGACCTGGCAATTAATGACCGGGTGATGCATATTCGTGAGAAATTAGAATACTATAGTTTTTCAGGTGAAAGGCCACACGGTCTCATTTTCTGTGCAACAAAAGAAGAAGCGAAAGACTTGTCAATGGCATTAAATCAAACTGGACTACAAACCATTAGTTTAACTGGGGATAATAGCCAAGAGGAACGTGAGCGACGAGTAAAGGAATTAGAAGACGGGGTGCTTGATTATATTTTAACGGTCGATATCTTTAACGAGGGGATTGATATCCCGAAGATTAATCAAGTGGTCATGCTCAGACAAACCGAGTCCAGCATAATTTTTGTGCAACAATTAGGTAGGGGACTTAGAAAACATGAATCAAAAGCCTTTCTAACCGTGATTGATTTTATCGGTAATCATGAGAATAACTATTTAATTCCGATCGCTTTGTATGGTGATCAAAGTTACAATAAAGATCAACTGCGCCGACAACTTGTTGAACGGAGCCGAGGTATACCAGGTGAATCGACCATTAATTTTGAACGCATTGCTGAAGAACGTATTTTTGAAGCGATTGATCAAAAGAATATGTTGCTGAAAAAGGACTTAGACCAAGATTATTTAACATTAAAATATAAAGTAGGTAAAATACCGACAATGATGGACTTTGTGGCACACGGATCGCGCGATCCGATGAGTTATGTCCGGTACAGTAAATCTTTCTATCGTTATATTGTAAAAGTAGAAAAATTAAAACAAACACTTTCAGAAAAAGCAGATAAAAGTTTAATTTACCTATCTCAACACGTCTTAAACGGTGTTCGGCCACACGAAGCGTTGTTGTTTCAACAACTGATCGACAATGTTGAAATAAAAGAAGAGGTCTATTTAGATAAAATGACTATGGATGTCTATGATGACTTTACTGAAGATATTAGAACGTCTGTGTTGCGCAATATGAATTTGCAGTATTATCAAGAAAATTATGATAAGAAGCGACGGGCACCGCATGACTTTTTATCTGTTCGGTTTGTTGACTATGATGAAGAAACAAAGACATATAAACGACACCCGATCTTTACCGAACTCCTCCTAGAGCCTGAATTTAAAGCTTCGTTGTCTGATCAAGTAAGTTATGCGCTTTATCTGTATGATGAGAAAAGACAAGGACATGAAGTATGTAACGGCTTTATGTTGTACGAGAAATATACCCGTCAAGATGTGTTTCGGTTATTATTATGGGATGAGAATCCACTCGCACAAAATGTAGGGGGCTACATTATTAGTCAAGATAAATCTAACTGTGCCATCTTCATTAATTATCATAAAGAAGATGATATAAGTGAAACGACGAAATATGATGATCAATTTTTATCACCACAAATATTTCAATGGATGTCTAAGTCAAAACGAACATTAGCCTCTCCTGATGTTAAAGCGATTCAACGCTATAAGGAACATGACATGCGCCTACCGCTATTTGTGAAAAAACATAATGATGAAGGATTGTCTTTTTACTACATGGGTGATGTCGAACCTATTCCGGAATCATTTGAAGAGAGGCAGATGGAAACAGCTAAAAAACCTGTCTCGATTGTTAAAATGATATTAAAAATGAAAACACCTGTTGAGAAAGGTTTGTATGATTATTTAACAGAAAAATCGATAACGGGTGACTAGTTATCATGCTAGATGCGATAATATAACGGCTTGTTAATTCGCAACAAAAAAGAACAGACACTTATAAAAAATGGTTGTATAATATTTGGTGTTGGTGAAGGGGTTTTAAGTGAGACAGAGATTGCTCACTAAAATAACTTACTGGCACCTTTTTCTACCTAAATATAGAAAATAAATGCGTTTCCCTGTATTATTAGTTTTAACCACAAAACCATTAGGAGGGAATTCTCTTATCTATATCAAGAATCGCCTTTGATATTCAAGCTGAAAATATAATTTTTGAAGAGGATTATGCCCGCGCGGCAAAAAGTACGGCCATGCTTGCACATTCCTGGAAGGCAAACTCACGTATACTCCGACGCACTGTGATCACTGTCATGTTGAAAACGAAGACTATACCATTATTAAAAATGGTACAAAGACGTCGACAATTTTTATTCCAGCTGGGGGAACTAAAAAGACATATCTCGAATTAAGAAAACAACGTTTCTATTGTAAACATTGTCAAGCAACGTTCGTGGCGAAAATATCGTTAGTTAATGAGGGATGTTTTATCTCGAAAGATACATGTCTTCAAATGGGGGTAAAACAGCTGAAGCTCGTTCAGTAAAGGATATTGCACGTGATTGTGCTATCTCTCCAACAACGGTTCAACGTGAAATTAATAAGGCGAGTCAAGAGCTTCAAACATACGATCGAACGTTACCTGAAAACCTTTCTTTCGATGAATTTAAGGTCGCAAAAGGATAGATGGCTTTTATCAATATTGATGTGGCTTCTGGTGATATCTTAGACATACTCCCACAGCGTGATGGGCGCACGATTCGAAACCACTTTACGACGTATTTTACCTTTAAACAGCGTAAAAATGTGAAGACAGTAACGATTGATATGAACGCCAGTTATCAAAGGGTGATTAAGGACCTGTTTCCTAACGCTAAAATCATTATTGATTGCTTCCACATCGTTCAGTTAATGACGCGAGCGATGAATAAAACGCGTGTCAAGATCATGCAAGCATTCAACACATCAACGGTGAAGATAAAAAGAAATATCGCCGACTTAAGCGATACTGGCGACTGTTACTGAAACCCAACGAAGAACTTTCAAGTACAGATTACAAGCACTATACCTTGTTTGGTCCATTACCATCTAAAGCAGTCGTTGATACCATGTTAGATTATTCTGATGAACTAAAAGCAAACTATAACTTACTTCAAAGCTTCTATAAAGCTTTTGACGATAGGAACTTTGACGATCTCGAAGAGATCGTGAGAAAGAAACTTGATGCCAGCATTTCTAGTTATATGAAAATGAGTATAAAGACCTTACGTTTACATTTACCACACGTTCAAAATAGCTTTGACTATACGTACAATAACTACCGCATTGAAGGTATTAATAAAATCATAGTCTTAAATCGTGTCGCTTATGGTTATCGTAATTTAAAAACTATAAGAACCGTATTCTTTTACATTTTGCGTACAAACCAGTTGAACCACATAAGAAAAAATCACAAAATAAAACACATGTTTCAGCTGCATAAAAAGAACTGAAACATGTGAAATATAAGCTTGAAATTATTGGTTAAAACTTCTCGCCAACACCATTTGACAAAGAACCTAAAAAATTAGTGTCTGTTCTTTTCATTGATTAATTGTTCTACAATCGGAATGTCGGCAGGTGCCCAGTTTAAACTGAGTAAGTTTTCACGTTGTAACCAAACATATTGAGCATGTTCAGTTAAGACGGGGTCTTGATCGATCAACTTGGCTTTAATCGCAATCAAATTGATGGTGAAACTGTCATAGTCATGTGTTGTTTCAGTGAATATGACTGAATCAGTTGCGATCAAACAATTGAATTCTTCTTGGATTTCTCGCTGAAGAGCGGAAAAAATATCTTCATCTTGTTCTACTTTCCCCCCAGGAAACTCCCACATGTTTGGCAAAGACATGGCCTGCGATCGTAAAGCGCAGAAAATATCCTGCTTGTCATTTTCTATAATAGCCGCAACGACTCGAATTTTTTTCTTCATTTTAACTTCTCCCCTTAAAGTTACGATTGAGTCTACTTACATTGCATAGACTAGTGATCGTTAAAGTTTTTTAACACTTGCATGAGCCGACCAATTGGTAAACCAACAACATTATAATAATCCCCATCTATTTTCTTAATGAACGGGGCCGCAAGGCCTTGAATCCCGTAGGCACCAGCTTTGTCGTAGGGCTCATCTGTTTCGATATAGTCATTGATTTCTTCATCTGTAAGGGGATAAAATATAACTTTGGTTGTCTCCACAAACAGCTCTTGTTTATGTTTGGAGTTTACTAAAACCCCAGTATGTACCTCATGTGTTTGACCGCTTAAAGCACGCATCATCGTATAAGCTTCTTGTTTTGTTTTCGGTTTTTCAAATATCATATTCTTATAACTTACAACAGTATCAGCTGTAACAATGATCTCATCATCAGCTTCAAAAATTATACTCGCGGCTTTTAGTTTACAGAGAGCGGATACCTTTTCAATTGGTTTGGTTGTTTTGATTTGTGATTCATCGACGTTCGGTGTACGCACGGTAAAATCAACATTCACTTGTTTTAAAATATCTTGGCGTCTAGGTGAACCGGATCCTAATATGAGTTGCATAAACTTCTCCTTTATCTTGATTATGATGATAATCATCACCGTATATTGTATTAGTTCATTGTTTATCATAACATATTTTTTCCGACCTATACTTGAGATGATATTCTATTGTTAAAAACAATGATATTTTAAGTAGACATTCAATATTTGTAAGAGAGAATGAGATGTTGCGTTATCAACGCTCTATTTCATTACTATGGTCAACGTAATCCTGAAATTTAAAAGCCGATTTCTCAATATGAATGGATGGCTGTGAAAGCCGAGACAGTTTATGAACAAATTAAAATTAATTAAACACAAGATAATAAGTGGGTGTTAAGTCACGTACTGTCCTATTATATTGGGTTTTCATTTGTAAATTCGACAAATATCATCTTTGATCTACAAAAAGTGGAAGATGTATATTACAATAGTATAAATATCAGCTTTTAAACATACAAGGAAGGATGTATAACATGGGTATTATTAACTCGGGTTTTTTAACTGTATCAACCTTTCTACAACAACATATCTATCATGTTCCTGAATATCAACGAGGTTATTCATGGACAGAAGATCAGTTGGAGGATTACTGGATTGATTTAATGCAGTTAGCAGAAGATGACGGATTAGGTTCTCACTTTCTAGGACAGATTGTTGTTCATTTTGAACGAGATACTGAAAAGTGGTTTATTATTGACGGGCAGCAAAGAACAAGCACATCCATCATCATTTTGGATGCCATTAGAGACATTTTAGATCATCTCCATGAAGTCGAACATTTAGAAGATGCAAAGATTGAGGCTGATGATCTAACATCAAAATACATAGGAAGAGTCACGCCGAAAAGAAATGATGAACGCTTGATTCTTGGGGAAACAGATAAAGAATTTTTTAAAAAAATTGTTCAACGTCGAGGAATAATTCATTCAGAAAATATTAAAGTTAAGAGATTGTCTAATTCGGAAGAATTAATTTTAAAAGCAAGCAAGTATTTTCATAAAAAATTAAATGAGCTCGTTAATGAGGAAAAAGATCCAGACGCAAAATATAATAAAATCATTTCAGTAATGAATTTGATTTTAGATCAATTCAAAGTCATGTATGTTGAAACGGACGATATTAATGAAGCGTTCATTATATTTGAAACATTAAATGCCAGAGGTAAAGAGTTAGAGACGTCGGATCTTTTAAAAAACCATGTATTTAGATCTTCGTCAGATCGAATTGAGAATATTAAAGAAAAATGGTCACGAATGATTGAAAACTTAGATAATGCCGACCCAACAAAGTTCATCCGTCATTACTGGAATGGTAAATATAAGTTTGTAAGAGAAAAAGATTTATATAAAAACATTCGTAAAGAAATTGACACACCGCAAAAAGTAGAAGAACTTATTGATACGTTGGTCGATTTATCGGAGCTATATTTTGCCTTAAATAATCCGAAAAGCATTAATTATTATCAATCTCCGTCATTAAATGAGAGAATGACAGAATTACAAAACCTTGGTGCTAAATCATATTATCCAATTCTATTAGGGTTAGAAAATAAACATTACTCTGAAGAAGATATAGATCAAGTTCTAGCGGCACTAGAATGTTTAATTGTAAGGAATTTTGTGGTATCAAGTAAAGTAGCAAATAAATATGAAATTGAATTCGCAAAAATTGCAAGACAAATAAATAATGATGACTATGTTACGAGTCAATCAATAGTTGAAGCAGTAAGAGATTTGATCATTTCTGATGAGGAATTTAAAGAAAACTTTAAGTACTTCACAACTAAAAAAACACCTGTCATTCGATATCTTTTGAGGAAAATTCACAACTCATTTAATTATGAAACTCGGATTATTAATGACAACGGGCGGATTCATATCGAACATATCATGCCTAAAAAACCAAGAGAATGGAAGGTATCTGAAGACGTTCATAAAGATTATTTATGGAGATTAGGTAACTTAACCTTACTTGGAGAAGAATATAATCGTAGTGCGACAAACAAAACATTTGATCTTAAGAAAGAAGTTTATAAAAAGTCTCAAATTAAGATGACCAAACAGCTTGAAAACTATGATACATGGAAAGTGAAAGATATCGAGAAAAGACAGATGGAATTCGCCGATATATCTGTGGGTATTTGGGCTAAATAAAATGAAATAGTCCCTTAACTCAAAAGGTTAGGGGGTTATTTACTATATAGAAGGAGTGGCTAGATTGACCGATATAAACAATAATCAGTGGAAGTTCACGTCAATAGAGAATATTGAAGAATCTCATTTCGATCGTAGTTTAGAACGATTTTTTGGCATGGGTGTCATGGGACTAGTCAGGGAAAATATTCAAAATTCACTTGACGGGTATTTGTATGATGACAAACCTGTTATCGTAAAAATTAAAACAGGTGAAATGAGAGCTACTGATGTTCCGGGCATTGATAATTTAAGAGAAAGAATCAACACATTGGAAGGTCGTAATAATTACACTAAAGAAACAATAAAACATATGAACGAAAAAATAAAACAGAACCGGATACGGTACATGTCTTTTGAAGATGAAAATACCAAAGGCTTGACTGGTGCAGAGAACGGTCAAACTAACTCTAAGTCTGATACTTGGGGCATCTATGCTTATAATAAAGGCTTTCATTTTGAGGAAGAAAATATATCCAAAGAAGAAATACGCGGCGGATCGCACGGTGTTGGGAAAATTGCATCAAATGCAGCTTCAGATCTTCACGCCATGTTTTTCTCGAACTGTGATGATAAAAATCAAAAACATTTAGGTGGAACAGTTCAACTTGTAGAACACTGGTTCAATGGACAAGCTTATCGATCGACCGGGTATTTTACGGACGCTCAACGAGAAAATGGTCTATTGAAATACTATCCATTTAGCAACGAATCTAATCACCCATTTAGAAAAGATACTAGAGGTTTAAAGATTATCATACCTTTTTTAAGAGAAGAATATGATGATCAAATGGCAATTGTGAAAAGTGTCTGTGACAGCTTTTTTGTATCAATATTGAAAAATAAGCTAGAAGTGCATATTAATGATCAGGTGATAAATAAAGATAATTTAACAGACTATGTTTATAATGATCAATATTATGAACAGTCTGTTGAGAATATGAAAGATGTCTTTACGCCAATGTATGTTGACACGTACTTAAACTACCCGATTGAAAAAGACTTAGTTGTTGAGAGCAAAGACGAAACTTATCAGTTCAAGTTGTTTTTTAAATATGATGAAAAAATAAGTAAGGGACGAACAGCAATTATTAGAACGGTTGGGATGAAAATCGAAGATTTTAAAGTTAATGGCTATGCGACAAAACCCTATAATGCTGTCGTTATTGGAGATAAGAAAGCAGATGCTTATTTAAAATCACTCGAAAATGAATCACATACGGAAATATCAAATAAACATATCAATGATAAATATCTGAAGAGCAATGCTACTCGCTTTATTAATAATTTAAGTAGAGCGATAAAAAAGCACATTGATGATGCCATTCAAGAGAATAATCAGATGGATGGGATAATGGATACGAAGGATATTATATATACGGTTGAACGTAAGTTCAAAAACGATTTACAGAAAGCAACTGAAACAGTTCGTGTAGGAAATGGAAAATCTCTAAGAAAAACTAAGGGCAACAGTTCAAAAAAAGAAAGAAGAAATAGGGCTGATGCAGAAACAAACGCTACTGGTGATAAAGGAGAAAAGCGCAATAAAAGGGATCCTCTAAAATTTAAAAAAGCAAAAGGTGATGGAAAAGTAGTTGATGAAAAACAACGCTATAGTACTTATCCTGAAACAGTCGAACGTCTAAGACTAGACGATCATGAAATTCTACAATTTGATTTTTCAAGCAGTAAGTTACTAATGGGTGTTACTGAGTGTGATGTTGTATTAGCTGTCATCGATGGTACGGGTAAAGAATACAGTGATGAATTTAAAGTAGATAGTAATTTCACGCGGGCGATTGATCTAGGTACAGGGCAAGATTGTCGTTTATTAAAAAATAAAATTACTAATGTCAAAGTAAACAATGGCATTATTAAGCTGCGTCTAGATTATGATCGAAAAATGAATAAATCGTTAAAATTCATTTATTATTTGGAGGTGGAATAGTTGATATACAAAAAGGACGCGAACTTTCCTTATCCAATATTATCGAATCATGCTCAAAGTTATGTAAATAGTATTTTTGAATTGGATGTAGATGTAATGGAAAATAATGATACTTATCGCTTTACGATTAAGCATGATATAGGTTCTGAATTTATAAAAAGATTGATTGCCCTTAACAAGGCTGAACTCATATTAATAATTCAATCAAAAGACAGCAAGTTTTATAGGCTTAAAGAACAAGAAATTGAAGTTAGCAAATCGCGTGTATCACTTGATCAAAAAACATCGCTTCAATTGCATATTCAGGCTTTAACAGATATTTCATTTCATGATAATCAAGACTTGTCTCAATTTTATGACCAGTTTAAAGAAGATATAAAAGTGAATAAATTCAATTTACTTGCCTATTCTAATGTCGTGACTTTTGATGCACCATACCAAAAGCCATTTGATCTTTTTGAGAAAAAATTAGATGAACATATGAAAAAAGATATAAAGATTGAAGTAGGTCAAGCGACCATTAATATTTATTATAGAAAGCCAGAATATCAATTTCACACCTTACCTAAAAGCCAATATTTGAATCATCCTTATATATATATTGGTTTAACAAAAGCACTGCAACAATTCATTATGAATAACGGAGAAGATGGAGAAGTTGAATTGAAAACTGTTGAACCAGTTAGCGAACTAGAAAATAAACTATTAGATCTTATGCAATCGAAAATGATAGATGAGTTAACAGTTGATAATATAGATGATGTCATTTATGAGATTACGGATAATATTATCGAAAAATATGTTCGATCGGTAGAGGAGATGGTAGCCAATGGAGATTAAATTATTAAAGGATGGCTATAAAAATATCGAGTCATTATATGAAGACTTCAAAGCAGATATGATAGCAGAGAATGAAGAGTATTTTTCTGAAGAAAGTGTGTATATCGATCAGACCCCTTCATTTCCTATATACATCGCAAAAGGTTCTACAGAACATAAGAAGAAAGAATTTCTAGAAGCTTTTAATACAGTGACTCATTCTTATTTATCACTTGACCGCAGTATACTTTTGAGTGAACATTTTTGGCATTCGTTTTTACTTATTTACAAACGGAACTATATTATTGGTAAATACCCTGAAGTTTTAGACAACGAAAATAAATTTAAGAACATTGTGCTGAAAAAACTAGATTGGGAAAATTATATTTACAAGATTATTTTAGGTGCTCAGTACATTGCTGACTATATAAATAATGAAGATCAGCGGCAAAGATATTTTGGTTTAATTATTGATAACCTTGATTTATACAACTATATTATTAAATACGAAATCTTTAGAAATGATGATTTTCTAATTAATATCCTAGATATAATTGATGAGTTAGGACTTTCTGAAATTTTAAAAGCTAAAATTAAGGGAAGAGAGGATCTAGGCGATGATGAAAGATATGGGCGGAGAGTAATATTTGAATTAAATAAAAGTTATCCGATTGTACTTTCGCCAATGTTAAGTAAAGATGACTTAAAAGATATTTTCATAGAGTATCTGGGATACTATTATGACGTTTCTGATATTAAGAGTTAAGACATAGATTTGTCATAAGAAAGCAGAATTTACTGTTTCGATTTTCGTTGATTTGTTGTATAATATAAGGAGTTACCAATAAGTGTAACTGGGAGAGTTTTGCTGATTGAACGAGCCAAAAGGTTCGTTTTAATCAGCCTTTTTTTTGATAGCGCTTAATTTTATTGTTGGTAATATTTGAGTATGGTATGCTTATGGTAAAATGAATGATTAAATAAAAGAGGTGAAGTGATGAATCAACGTTATAATGTAAGACCAGGTAAGGGTCAATCAATGTTTGGCTTCTTTGTTGGTTTGGTTTTTGTTTTTATCGGTTTTGTTATGGTATTACCGACCTTCGGTGCTTTCGGTATCATTTGGGTATTAGTTACGATCGGTATCACTGTTATGCACGGGATTAATGCGTTCACACAAAAAGGTGTCGCAACGCACCGTGTAGATGTAACGACGGAGGCTAATACTTCTACGGAAGCAATCAAGCAATCTGATGATAGTTTTGATGAAAAATTGCGTAAGTTGCACCAGTTGAAACAAGAAGGCATTTTAACAGATGAAGAATATGAAGAGAAGAAAAAACAGATGTTGAAAGAAAAATGGTAGGAGGTTGACGACATGCCAATACATAATAAACTTGTTCGTGATAAAATTCCTGAGATTATTGAAAAAGCAGGAAAAACATTTGAAACAAAAATTTTGGATAACGAGAATTATATTAAAGAACTTGAAACGAAGCTGATTGAAGAGTTTAATGAATATTTATCAGCTAATACGAAAAGTGATAAGCTAGAAGAATTAGCTGATATGATGGAATTAATTAAAGCTTTCGCAGAAGTAAATGATGGATCATTAGCTGAAGTAGAAGACCTTCGTCAAGACAAGGCTTCTAAACGCGGAGGTTTTAACGAGCGCATTTATCTAGTTGAGGTTCATGATGACAACAACAAAGCTGATTAAACATAACATTGTGGATGAGATTAAAGCGGGGATAGACTGTAGTTCATCTACAGCTATCCTTGTCTCTTTTATGATGGTATCTGGTCTAGAGCTGATTTTACCTTCATTGCAGCGCTCACTTGATAAAGGTACTCAAATCAAAATCCTAACCGGGGATTACTTGTATATTACCCAACCTGATGCATTATCACGGTTGGACGAATTAGTTGGAGATATTGAATTAAGGTTGTGGAAAAGTCATGGCGTCTCTTTTCATCCTAAGGCCTATCTATTTGAATCAGATCATGAGAAGCAAGTTATTGTTGGTTCGTCCAATTTATCAAAATCGGCATTGACAACCGGTGTAGAATGGAATGTCAGCATTGAACAACAAGGCAGGCAGACGTCTTTGAAGAAGCTGAAGAAAGTTTTTTACAGTTGTTTTATGCTGATCAAACCGTACCAATTAATAGAGAGACCATTGAACAATATCGACAAAGGTATGAAACATACCATGCCAAATATCCAGGCTTTGTTGATCGATGGCACAGCCGAGAAGCCGAAGCGTTAATGTTTGATGAAACAGAACCAACGATTGTTAGAGAAAGTAGTAATAATCAAGAGCCAATCATAATTGAACCCAGACCGCATCAAGCGCTTGCGTTAGACGCTTTAGATAATGTCATAAAAGAAGACTATGATAAAGCACTTATCGTCATGGCTACAGGTTTAGGCAAAACCTATTTAGCAGCATTCTTTGCACGGCAATTTAATCGTGTATTGTTTATTGCCCATAGAGAAGAAATACTTAGACAAGCAAAGCAAAGTTTCGACCATGTCTTACCAAATAAATCAAGTAGTTTGTACAACCAAGAAGAGAAAAATAACGAGTCTGATCATATATTTGCTTCTGTCTTTACTTTAAGCAGAAAAAATCACTTGAATCGATTTAATTCCAGTGATTTTGATTTAATTGTTGTTGATGAGTTTCATCATGCGGCAGCAAAATCATATCAAGGTATTTTACAATACTTTAAACGGGAATTCTTACTAGGGATTACAGCCACACCAGATCGCTTAGACGGAAAAGATGTGTATGCGTTATGTGATAATAACGTTGCCTTTCAAATGCACTTTATCGAAGCCATTCAACATGGCTATTTAACGCCGTTTAAATATTTTGGCGTGTACGATGAGACAGATTACAGCTCAATGACGTGGCTTGGAAATCGTTATGATCAACACGAACTTGAAGCGAAACAATTACAAGATGCGATTGCTGAAAAGATATTTAATGCATGGGAAAAGCATAAACAAAAGCGTACCATTAGCTTCTGTTCATCGATTAGACAAGCAAAATATTTAGAAGATTACTTTGTGAAAAAAGGTGTGAATGCCATTAGTCTTCATTCTAAAACAATGGGTTATTCACGACAAGAAGCCATTAAAGCGTTAAAAGACCAAACGATTGATATTATCTTTACTGTCGATCTCTTTAATGAAGGGGTAGATATTCCTGAAGTCGATACGTTATTGTTTGTGCGTCCCACTGAATCTTTAACTATCTATACGCAACAAGTAGGAAGAGGTTTAAGATTAAGTACTGGAAAGACACATTGTCATATTATCGACTTAATTGGTAACTATAAAAATGCCGATGTGAAGATGCAGTTATTTGATACTGAGCGAGATCGTGACTCTCGCTCGGTGAAACACGTGATACCAGAAGTACCAACGAGTTGTGAACTGCATCTGGATATGCAAGTAGTTGACCTAATCAAGTATCTCGTCCGAAAACGGCAACCAAGAAAAGAAAGACTTATATCAAGTTATCATATGTTAAAAACAGAACTCGGTAGAAGACCAACATATTTAGAAATACATCGATACGGTAAAGAAGATGCTAAACAGATAAAACAGGAGTTTAAGTCCTATATGGGTTTATTGCATCATTCAGGGGAATTAACATTAGAAGAATCGGATTTATACAATAGATTTAAGTCTTTAATTGAAGATGTAGAGCGTACGCTTATGTCAAAAAGTTATAAGATGGTTGTCTTAAAGCTTATGCTTGACCGGGGAGAGAACCAGTGGCATCGACCTATTACTGCTAGTTCAATCGCTTATCCGTTTTGTAAGTTTTTAACAGATAAGGATTATCGACGTAAAAAAGATTTCAGCGATAAGAAAACAAAAAAGCTGCTGACATTTGATGAAGACAAAATCGTTAGACTTATTGAAGATATGCCCTTTTCAAAATGGAATGGAAGTTCAAAAGGGATATTCACATTTGATAGAGAACAATTTGCCATAACGGTTCCTCTAACCGAACAAGAAGCGAGAAATTTGTATCCCTTTATTAATGATATTGTTGAGTATCGCCTAACAAGTTACTTTGAACGTGGCATAAGTAAAAAAACTCATTAACCATTACATCATGGTTAGTGAGTTTTTTATTTTTTACATTTTACTAAAATGCATCTTTTAGTAAGCATTAACACAATAAACAAATCAAAACGGGTGCCAAAACAAACGATTTGGTATTATAATGGCTGCTTTGGCAAGGTGCCAAAACGGACTCAACCAATTATGCTGAACTTACCGCGGAATACAATGAGGATCTTCCTAGAGGACGTATTAAGATGGATGAGTTCAACCGATTACTGAATGACTATGAACCGATGATGTATCACTTACTAAAGAAATATCATGTGAGAGATCCTGAGGGTGAGTTTTATCAAGAGTTGGCGATCTGTTTATGGCAAGCGACACAAGATTATGACGACGAAAAGATGAAGTTTTCTACGTATGTCTACAATAAAATGCAGTTTCGTTTGATTGATTTATTCAGAAAGGATGAACGTAAACGAAATAGAGAAGAGAAGTATAAACATCACGTTGAAACGACGGGCTCGTTTCAGACCGAAGATCAAGTGCCTAATACAGACTTTATTGTTTGTTTAAAACAACTGTTAACAGACAATGAGTGGTTGTGGTTTGAGGGACATGTATTAAAGGGGAAAACGCTCGTGGAGATTGGAAAAGACTTGGGTGTAAGTGCCAATGCCGTGAGGCATTATAAGCGTAGTGCAGCACGTAAATTAAAGGATTGTTTAATAAAAGAAAGCAAATAGTTGACGAACGTATTTCAAAGTCGAATGATGTCATATCCACATACTGTGGTTACTGGAGATAACCTATTAATAATGACGCTGTCTGGCTTTGTGATTTTGAATAATTTTGGTATGATGACAGTAGTGAATATTAGTTTTGCCTTTTTAAGTACAGTGATTGTGATGACGATTATGTAGTTGCTGTTTGATCCATTTTTCATTAAAAAGCAAAGCTAAACAACCATCCACATGAGGAGTTTAGTTATGGCAGATAAAACGAACCAGATTATTAAAGCCGCTGTCGATGTCTTTATAGAAAAAGGCTACAATGCCACTACACAAGACATAGCCAGAAAAGCGCAAGTAGCTGAAGTCACGTTATTTAGAAAGTTTACCAATAAACAAAACTTATTTTTAACCGCGATTCAATTGACCATTGATGAGTATTTTAACATGCAAGAACGTCAAGAACAGACGGATGAACCGCTTGAAAAAATATTAACATTATGGTTTACTGAACGATCACAGATTTTGATTATAAACAGAGCGCTCGTTAAGATGTTGTTAAGCGAGAGTTTGATGGGGAACTTACCTGAACATATGAACTTCCCGGTCATTTTTTATCATCAGCTATTAAAACAGCTGAAACCATTTGAACAAGACGTTCATATCGAACATATGGCTCGCAGTTGGGTTGGGTATTTTATTTCGACGGTCGTATTAGGTACAACTAGTGAAGCGATCGATGTTGAACATATCTTTATTCGACCCTTCGTAAAGGGGGGATGTTCATGAGTAAGACAAGCGGAATGAAAGTTGTTCAACAATTGATGTTAGGATTTTATCTATTAGGTTTGATTGCCTTTTTGATTGTCGGCGATTTATCAACAACAATGAATAAAGTCATATTAGGTTTGTTTGTTGTGTTAATTGTTCGCGAATCGATGCGGTACTACATGCATTATATTAAACCAAACAAAATAGTGAATGAAGAAACGGCCAGTGACGAAGCATCATCAACGGATAAGAAATAACATTGGGAGTAATGAAAGATGTTAGATAAGCGCATAAGAATCATGAAGAAAAGCCGGTCACTTCGCGTGGCCGGCTTTTCTTAGGTCAATCACATGCTGATTAATTTGTAGTTGATGGCTTGTAATCCATTGAACAATCACATGCTCAAAGTTTCGTTCGACATACAAATGTTGTTTAAACCATAACGGACCTTTTCGTTCGGCGACGAGCGCTTTAGGGTTGGACTTTTGGTATACATTAACCGTATAAGACTCATCAGGTGATGAGGTAGACATCAGCTTTTCTTCTTTCGTTAGTAACACTTGAATCGTTGGAATGATTAAAATGACCGCCAGTAAGACCGGGGTGGTTAGAGATAACCAACGATAAAACTTCGATTTATCAACAGGTATTTTCAATGCGCAATAGATGTTGAAAAGAATAATTGGCCAAGCAAATAAGACGGAGGGGAGCACACGCCAATAACTGAAGAAAGAGGCAAAATAAAATTCAATAATCCAAATTAAAACAATAGCACTTAGTGACCAAGAGACCATGCGCGTTCGTTTACTCATTATTAACCCTCACAATCTATGAATTGATTCATTTCCATCTTATAGAATTTACAGTCATTTTACAATATGACTTTTGGTATATATTAGTGACATGATAGGTAGGTAACTATGACTGATATAATAGATAAGACGTATGAAGATTAAAACAAGTTACAAAATATAATAGGGGAATACAAAAAGTAGTAAAATGAAATTGTTCGATCGATCAAGTTATGCTAAACTAAGAACAGTATAAGGCGGTGAAGCTCGCCTCTTGAGATGACTCAGAAACTGTCGACAGACCAATAGCTTCTACAAACAACAGGAGGTGACCTGTTCTTTGTAGTGGCTATTTTTTCTATATTAGATGAATGATAAAACAAGCTAACCAAGAAGAGTTGTCACCGTGAAGGGAGAAAAAAATGTTAGAGAGTATCGCGTTATTATTACTGAGTGGCTTCGTATTGGGGATGGTGATGAAAAGTTTTCGCCTGCCACCATTATTAGGTATGTTATTTGTAGGGATCCTGTTTGGACCGTATGTACTCGACTGGCTTCATCTTGATTTACTAAATATATCAAGTGAGATTCGGACCTTTAGTTTACTGATTATTTTAATTCGCGCCGGCCTCGGGATCAAACGCCATGAAATACAAGCGGTTGGGAGTCTGGCGATCAAGATGAGTAGTCTACCAGGCTTGTTAGAGGGGTTTAGTATTCTTTTTGTGAGTTACTATTTCTTTGACTTTAGTTTCGCAGAAGCCGGGATGCTTGGCTTTATTATTGCGGCGGTTTCACCAGCGGTTGTCGTACCAAGTATGTTAGAATTAAAGAGTGAAGGTTATGGAGAAGATAAACAAATTCCAACGTTATTACTAGCAGGTACGTCAATGGATGATGTGTTTGCGATTACGATTTTTAGTTTTTTCTTAAGTCTCGGAACAACAGGTGATCTGTCAATTGTAGAGTCAGTATTAAAGATTCCCTTTAGTATTGTGCTTGGTGTGTTAGGTGGTTTAGTCATTGGCTATCTGTTTATTAAGCTGTTTGACTTTAAACGTTTGTTTCATTCGAATGTCGAACGGTTATTGTTGTTACTTACAGGTGCGATTGGTTTTTATACTTTCGGTGAAGTAATTGGTATTGCGAGCTTACTCGGCATTATGGCGATTGGTTTTCTAATTACCGACCAACGCGAAAAGATAGGAGTAGAATTATCTACTACGCTCTTATCGATTTGGTTCTTTGCCCAGATTCTGTTGTTTAGTTTAGTCGGAGCGGAAGTTAATATTACAGTCGCACTAGAGGCAGGGTTTATGGGGCTTGTCATTATTATCATCGGTCTCATGTTTCGAACACTCGGTGTGTTTATTTCAACCATTGGCAGTGCGCTCAACACGAAAGAACGCTTTTTCTGTGTGCTTAGTTATTTACCGAAAGCAACCGTACAAGCGGCTATTGGTGCGCTACCTCTCGCAAGCGGCGTAGAAAAAGGACCTGAAATATTAGCCATTGCTGTCTTATCCATTCTACTTACCGCACCTTTAGGCGCTATTTTAATTAAGTGGAGTGCGCCTAAACTGTTACAAAAAGGATAAAATAGGTCGCTTTTTTTACACATAACAGGACGCTTATAGCGATAAGCATGAGTAAGTAATCAGTATGATTTTTTAGAAAATGTTGGACGTAAAGGAACGAATAAAGGAGGAAATAAAATGTATACATATGCCATCGATGACCGGATTGAATTAAGGCCACTTACCGTGTTTCATACCGAACCATTGTACCGCCTCATTCAAGACTCTAGAAATCACTTACGTGATTTTTTAATATTTGTGGAGTTTACGACGAAGGAAGACCATACTCGAAAGTTTGTTGAAGAGACCGTCATCACGAATGCGAAACTTGAATCATTTGTATCAGTGATTTATGTAGATGATTGTGTTGCTGGGTTGGTTGGATTTAATGAGCTTGATCAACAAAATAAGCGCGCTGAAATTGGCTACTGGCTTGGTGAAGCTTATATTGGTCAAGGGGTAATGACAAAGGCCGCAAAAGCTATTATTCAATATGGATTTAATGAGCTTGGTCTTAATCGAATGGACTTAAAAGCGGCTGTCAATAACCATAAGTCGCGCGGTATTGCTAAACGCTTAGGGTTTAAAGAAGAAGGAATCATCCGTGAGGCTGAGTGGATGCATGACGGCTATCTTGATCATGTTCATTACGGCTTATTAAAAAGTGACTATGACGAAAGTGAGTGAGGCATGTCGTGAAAAAGATCGAACAAACGGTAAAAACAGAGACGATGCTCATGGGCTTTTTACTCCAACAGTTTGATTATAGTAGGAGTAAAATAAAAGGTTTTTTGCAGCGAGGGCAAGTCTATGTGGATAATCAGCCATCTCGCAATTCAATCATCCCTTAACAAAAGGGCAAGTCGTGAGCATTTCAAAAGAACAAATCAAAGAAACTCAATTAAAAGGTTTAACGATTTTACACGAAGACGATGATTGTTTGGTTGTCAATAAAGCCAGTGGCTTGTTGACAATTCAAACGAATAAACAGGTAAAAGAATTGACGGCTCACCGGCAATTAAGTGAATATCTACAAAAGAAAGACCCAAGAGCCCGAATCTTTATCGTACATCGACTTGACCGTGATACGTCGGGTGTGTTGGTATTTGCGAAAAACGAGCGCTCAAAACTCGTCCTACAGTCAAACTGGAAAGAACGGGTGAAAGAACGACGGTATGTGGCACTTGTTGAAGGTGTCGTAAAAAAAGATCAAGCTCATTTAGAAGATTATCTAGGGGAATCTAAAACGCATCGTATGTTTACAACTAACAATAAAACTGAAGGTATTTATGCGTCGCTCCATTATCAAGTCAAACATCGCGGGAAAAAGACAAGCTTACTACATGTACATCTGGATACTGGTCGGAAAAATCAAATCCGGGTCCAACTAAGTGCTGCTGGTCATCCGATTGTGGGAGATAAAAAATATGGCGCAAAAACAAATCCAATCAAACGGTTAGGACTACATGCGGAGACGATTACTTTTAAACATCCAACCACTCAAGAAACCTTGTCGTTTCATGCACCTGTACCAAAGTCATTTCTCTCACCGCAGTCATGACGTGAGGATGGGTATTACAAGAGATAAGGGGGAAAGGGCTTGTTCGTGTCAATTAAGGAAGCAGCCGATTATCTAGAAATAAATGAAACGGATTTACGTAAATTAATTTTCGAAAAGAAGATCAAAGCATTTTATGACGGGGAACAATACTTAGTCAATACCGCTCAGTTTGATACGCATATAAAAGAAATGGAACGGATTCGAGCGGAAATTCAAGCCTATTTATCTGAACCCGTCCCAGAGAGTCTATTCGTTAAAGATGAGGATTAATTTTATATTTTAAAAAAGAGTCATTTACTGACGGGCACTAACCAACCCTCGGTAAACGGCGTCGTAGGTGAGATGAAAATAATTGTCCAAAGTGTGACCTCACCTGGTGCTAATGAAAGGTGAGGGATCGTCACATCAACCACGTCACATGATGGTAATGTTGCCGTGAATGATGGAGACAGGCTTGTCTGTGTGGTGTTTTGATAAAAACAAATAATTAACCGTTGTCCCGCATGGTTTTTAGCTTGTCTTAGCGGAATGAGCTTGCCTATTGAGGCGCGGAGGCCGATATCTTCTAAGTGGGTTAATTGATGTTTAACGTAAGTGTGATACAAGTTTTTGTACTGATTATAATCAACAGGTGCCAGTTGTTTTTGCCATTTTTCTTGTAAGATAAGTGTCATGGTGAATGCATCCTTTCTCTGCTCCAGTATTGATTTACTAAGCATATCATAAATGAGGTGTCTCTATGTCAAAACAACTTAAACGGTCAAGAATAGAAAAATCCATTCATGGTGTGTGCGGTGGCCTGGCGAACCACTTTGATGTTCCACCATTTTTGGTACGGTTATTATTTATCTTTACCTTGCCAGGTAGTTTCTTTTTTTACATCATCCTTGCGAATACGTTACCGGAAGACTTATCCGACGGTTATATTGAACTGAAAAAGCGATAAAGAAGATTATGTCACACTGATATTGTAAGAGCGAGATATGATATATCAATAGAATTTCAAAGATTAACTTAGCGAAAGTAGGGATTATATGACAACGAATACCATGACATATTTAAAGAACTTAGTAAACATTCCTAGCCCGTCGGGCTATACAGATGAAGTGATTGCCTATGTAGAGGACTTCTTTCAGAACTTAAAGCTAGAAACCGTCCGCAATAAAAAAGGTGGACTCATTGTCACATTACCAGGAAAATCAACGAAAGAGACCCGGATGTTGACCGCTCACGTTGACACACTTGGTGCGATGGTGAAAGAAGTGAAACCAAGTGGCAGGTTAAAACTTGATTTAATTGGTGGTTTTCGTTTTAACTCGATTGAAGGTGAATACTGTACCATTCATACCGCAAGTGGCAACACGTATACAGGGACGATTCTTTTGCATCAAACATCTGTCCATGTCTATAAAGACGCTGGAACAAAAGAACGCAATCAAGACAATATGGAAGTGAGAATTGATGCTGTTGTAAAAAATGAAGCAGATGTTCATGCTTTAGGCATTGGTGTTGGTGACTTTGTGTCATTTGACCCGCGCGTGGAAGAAACAGAGACAGGCTTTATTAAATCACGTCACCTAGATGATAAAGCAAGTGTCGCAATGCTCATGTCACTGGCCGAACAAATCGTCAAAGATGCAATTGATTTACCTTACACGACTTATGTGCTTATTTCTAATAACGAAGAGATTGGTTATGGCGGGAATTCAAATATTCCTGAATCGGTTGTTGAATACTTAGCCGTTGATATGGGCGCGATCGGTGATGGTCAAAGTACCGATGAATTCACTGTATCGATTTGCGCAAAAGACTCAAGTGGCCCTTATCATCATGGTCTTCGTCAACATTTAGTGAGTTTAGCAAAAGAGCACAACATCGGTTACAAGGTAGATATCTATCCATACTATGGATCGGATGCTTCCGCGGCGATTAGAGCCGGGCACGATATCATTCACGGTCTTATTGGTGCAGGTATTGATAGTTCTCATGCGTTTGAGCGTACCCACATTGATTCCATCAAAGCAACAGAACAATTGATTTATCGATACTTGCAATCCCCAGTTGTACCGCATTAAGATTAAAAATTCAGAAAAACCAAGCCGACATTCAAGCGAGGCTTGGTTTTTTGTTGGCTTATTATTCGACTTGTCTGATGTCGTTATTTTTCACTAGGACAATGATCGCAGTAAGCGATTACTTTCATCGCATAGGTTAGAACGCCCAAACATTTGGGTATACTTTAGTATACTGAGGGTAAGTAAAATTAATTAATGAACGAAAAGAGTGAATGAGATGAAACAAGCCATGGTTATATTAAATCCGTCATCTGGTCATGAGGCGGCAATCGATTATAAGGAAGATATAGTGTCTGTAATAAAAGAAAAAGGTTATGAGGTTGTTGTGAAAGAAACAGAAAAGAAAGATGATGCAACGGTCTTCGCAGAAGAGGCTGTCAATGACGGATATGATTATGTTATTGGTGTTGGTGGAGATGGGACCATCAATGAAGTGATCGCAGGCTTAGCTAGATATGATCAACAACCACTGTTTAGCTTTGTCCCGTTCGGGACAGTCAATGACTTTGCGCGTGCGATAGGGATCCCCTTAAAGCCTCGTGACGCCATTGAGTGGCTAAAAGAAGCGCGTACAGAGCAACGTGTTGATATAGGCAAAATCAATGAACGGTATTTTGTTAATGTTGTCGCTTTAGGTGCTGTCGCTGAGGCAACTTATGAAGTAGGTGTGGAACAAAAAACCCGTCTAGGCCCCTTAGCTTATTACATTGAGGGTGCTAAAACGCTTGCGGAAAATAAAGTCTATCCGCTCACGTTTAAGCTTTCAGATGACACGATAGATGAAGAGGCTTTTTTAGTTGTTATTGGAATGACGAATTCCATCGCCGGCTTTGAAAAGATAGCTACAGACGCAAAATTAGATGATGGCTATATGCACGTCTTTATTGTAAAAAAATTAGCGGGTTTTGACTTAATGACTTTATTACCATCTGTCTTAACAGGTGAGTTTAAAGATCATGAAAAAGTCCGCTATATTAAAACAAAAGAAATACAGATTGAGTCAATGGCGTCATTACACACGAATATTGACGGGGATGAAGGAGAAGATTTACCTCTTCATTTAACCGTCTTACCAAAACACATTCGCTTGCTTAGAAAATAAGGTGTCAGAAGGACTAATATTTCACCAAGAAAGGACGTGACATCATGAAAAATGGGGTGGACGACTATTTAATTGGTTGGCAGAACGGCAGTGAATTAAAAATTTATCGCGATTTTGAAGTGGTTTCATTTATCGGCATTCAAAATAAATGGATTTATACGGTCGATCGTTTACTTGATGTTAATCTATTAGACATCATTCGTTATAAAACGGCAACAGAAACGTTAAACGAACTGATTAAACTCATCCCAAAAGATGAGGATATCTATATTACCTCTACACCAATTGAGCACGACCTACGTGATGTACATTTCTACAAATTAGACTTACCGCTTCGGATTGATTATGCGATTCAAGTGGGATTAGGTGTGGCACGGTCGATATCACATAGTAAAGAGTACCGTCTTTATCCAATCACCATGGATTTACCTGAAGGTACAATCGATAAAAAGACTTTAGAATTAATTCGTCTGAAGCTTTATGCTCAATTGATCAAAGGAAAAGAGTCTATTGATGAGTCGCTAAAAGCGTTATGGCAATCTGATAAATGTCAACTAAAGCAACTATTATTTGCTGATATTGAAGAAGTCGAAACACTTTTTGATGAATGGTTTAAGACCAGTTAATGGATGGTGGAATGTGAAAGAGAGGAGGAGGCCATTTGGATCGACAAACGGTAGATGAGCGTTTAGACAGGCTCGTCAATATTCGGACGAGTCTTGACCAAGTCATGGATACTTTACCAATGAAGGTACCAAAACAAGCAAGAGAACAAATTAAAAAGATTCTTTTAAAAAATGATGAACTTAATCAGTTACTTGAAGATATAAAAGACCGGCGACCTCCGCGTTTGATCGTAGTTGGTAAAACTGGTGTCGGTAAAAGTAGTTTAATTAATGCGATGTTTGGACATTATTTAGCCAAAACATCTGCGGTTGACGTTGGGACACAGTCGGTGAGTAGTTATCAATATCGTGATAATCAACAGGTATTATTTGATGTCATTGATACCCGTGGTCTAGGAGAATCGTTTAACTCAGCGAGTAGCGCAGAAAAAGCTTTAAAAGAAGCCGTTCAGCAATTTGAGCCAGATGCTGTTCTTTTAGTTATGAATGCGACAGACCGGGCAGGGATGGATGAGGAGTTACAACAAATAAATGTCTTAAAACCCTATATATCAGAACAGGTTCCCGTTGTCTGTGTCCTCACACACGCTGATCATATTGAACCGGCTCGAATTAAAGAGCCTGATCAATATCCTGACATAAAACAGGAAAGAATTGAAGAGAAAACGCAACAAGTGACACGATTAATCCAATCCCTACATGTAGATATTCAAACCGTCATCCCTGTCTCGAGTTATATCGAATGGAGTCATGAGACGCCTGAGCATTTAACTGAACAGGAGCGATCAGCGTTAACCATCGCATTTGATGGACGTTATGAGATTGATACGCTACTGGATTACTTAGAATCAAACATTGATTTTCAATCAGCGATTCACTTGATGTTATCAACCCGGATTGACAGGGCGGTGAAACAGCTCACACAAAAAGTCATTAAAGTCTTCTCAGGTGCTGCTTCAACGGTGGCTTTAACTCCGATTCCAGTCAGTGATATGTCGGTTCTTGTCCCTTTACAACTGCTTATGGTGAGCTTTATCGGTTATGTGAGTGGCCGGACAGTTGATAAGAAAATGTTGAAGGACTTTTTAGTTAGTTTAGGTGGGGTTGGCTCTCTTGGCTACAGTTTTAAGCTCATTGCCCAACAAGGAACGAAATTCTTAAATGTGGTTTTGCCAGGCTCAGGTAGTGTCGTCTCTAGTACGATTGCTTACTCTGGCACATACGCGATGGGTAAAGCAGCCGAGGCTTACTTTATTGATTCAGTAAGCAAGAAAGATATGAAGAAAATCATGAAAAAAGCAGAACAAGAAGGTAAGCAAGCGGCGAAAAAGAATGAAAAATCAGCTGAATGATTGTACGGGAATTTAAAGTCTCGCCTTAAAGGATTGAATTCAGAAATACCTCCCATTATTTTTAAGTTTATCGACTTAGCACCTGCCATTTTAGTAGGTGCTTTTTATAGGCAGACACCTCTACTATAAGTATTTTGAGGAAAGTGTCTTCTCGCTCTAAGACGATCAAGGGATTATCTTTCTATAATTTCTTCAAATAAAAAGCTAGCATTTCAATCACAACCGTGCTATAGTAATAGAGCGATGAGCTGATTTGCATAAGACGCACACGTTTATAACGTTGTATGTGGCAACGTGTGTTGCGCCGCAAATAATCTCTGGTTAATTTATTAACCAGTAAAACCTCCGATTCTTTATTGAGTCGGAGGTTTTTTAATGTTTTTTAATAAAAAATGTAATCGCATTCATTATTGGTAATTTGGCGATTTTGATATGAAACTATAATGATTCATACCAGAAAAGCATAAAAAGGCGTTTAAGGTTTTTCTCTCTCGGGTAAGGGTAGTATAGGGTGAACTGTTTCGGGTCGAGCGAACAGTAATAAGTACTAAAAGAAGAGAGGAGGATGCGGGAACAGGTTGAGCAAAATTTTGCTTTTAAGCCATGATTAAAGGAATCACCTATACTTATTTCGGTTGAACGAGATAAAAAAAGTACAAGGGAGACGATTATTCATGAAAAAGTTAATAGGTATACTATTGTTAGGTCTAATGCTTACACTCGTTGCTTGTGGAGAAGATGATACAGCATCTGATTCAGACGCTGACGGTGCAGGTGATAGTGAGACAAGTTTTGGTTTAGTAGAACCAGGAAAGCTAACCTTTGCGGCATCAGGTGAGTTTAAACCATTTAGTTATATGGAAGGCACGGATATGGTCGGATATGATGTAGCTGTTGGGAAGGCGATTGCGGAGAAGTTAGGTTTAGAACCTAATCCAAAACGTGCGAAATTCTCAGGTATTGTGACGGGTGTAAGTGAAGGACGTTATGATATTGCGGTCGCAAGCCATACCATCACAGAAGAGCGTTTAGAACAAGTTGATTTTAGTGAACCTTATTATTATTCTGGACCTGTTGTTTGGGTACAACCGGGTAGTGATATTGAGACAGAAGCCGACTTAGAAGGTAAAAAGATCGCGGTTGCGCGTGGGACAACGTACATTAGTATTGCAGAAGGGTATACCGATGATATCCCGCAACTAGACAGTGATGTTGTGGCCTTACAGACGCTTTCAAACGGGAATTATGATGCGGTTATTACCGATGACGTCACTGGTAATGCGGCGATTGATAACGGACTTGAAATTGAAGAAGCGTTCTATTTAGGTGTCAGTGAACAAGGGGTTGCTGTTAATAAAGACAATCCAGAATTAACGGAAGAAATTAATGCAATCTTACAAGAAATGAAAGAATCAGGAGAGCTGAAAGCACTCGCAGAAGAATGGATCGGCGTCGATATTACGGTTGAACCAGAAGGGGCGTCTGAATAAGAGAGTAGGTCACGCTTATTGCGTGACCACGTCTTTACTCTGTTTATGCGCTACATAATATCGAATAAAGCTTTCATTAGAGAGAAGGAGCGGTCAAGTTGGGAGAGTTTTTTTCTATCTTTACAGGTAGTTTTGATGTTTTCATGGAAGGTCTTTGGCTTACGCTTAGATTGTCCGTTGTATCATTACTGATTGCGATTGTGATCGGGTTATTCTTCGCGATGCTGAAAATATCACGGATTAAAGTGTTAGAAATTATTGCGGATTTATATATTTGGATTGTGCGCGGAACCCCGTTAATCGTCCAAATCTTTATACTATTCTATGGCTTAGCTGAAATTTGGCTCATTCCAGAATTCTGGGCAGCCAGTATTGGTTTAGCCTTCCACTCAGGGCCTATATTGCGGAGATCATTCGCGGGGCGATTCAATCCATCACCAAAGGTCAAACAGAAGCGGCCCGTTCACTTGGGATGAACCGCTCACTTACGATGCGCCGGATTGTATTGCCACAAGCTTTTCGTCGTGCGGTACCGTCGTTAGGTAATCAATTTATTATTGGGATCAAAGATTCATCACTTGCCTCATTTATTGGCTTACAAGAGCTGTTTGGGGTGTCGAATACGATGGGGTCGAATTCATTTAATTACTTGCCTTATTTCTTTACCGTTGCGATTTATTACTTACTTATTGTCTTGATTTTAACGATTGCAGTGAATCAATTAGAGAAAAAATTAGCGGTGAGTGATTAAGGAGGGAATTAGGATGACAGAACCAAGAGAAATGATTCGAGTAGAAAAATTAAATAAATCATTTGGTGATTTACACGTCTTATATGATATCGATTTAAAAGTAAACGAGAGTGATGTGGTCGTTTTAATCGGCGCCAGTGGCTCCGGTAAAAGTACGTTATTACGTTGTCTCAACTTTTTGGAATTTAAAGATGATGGCAAGATCATAATAGAAGGCGAACAAGTCGAAGCGGATACGCATGACTTAAATAAAGTGAGACAAAAAGTCGGCATGGTATTTCAACATTTTAACTTATTCCCACATAAAACCGTCTTAGGCAATGTGATTGAAGCGCCGATTCAAGTGAAAGGTTTATCAAAAAAAGAAGCGATCAAAGAAGGGAAACGGCTGTTAGATAAAGTGGGTCTTGGTGATAAATATGATGTGTATCCATCACGCTTATCAGGAGGACAAAAACAACGGGTCGCAATTGCGCGCGCACTCGCCATGCAGCCGGACATTATGTTATTTGATGAACCAACGTCTGCGCTTGACCCTGAACTTGTCGGAGAAGTTCTTGAAACAATGAAAGAGCTAGGGGAAGAGGGTATGACGATGGTGGTTGTGACCCATGAGATGGGCTTTGCTCGTGAAGTAGGCGACTGGGTCGTGTACATGAACGAAGGCCGGATTGTCGAAGAAGGTAAGCCGGATCAAATTTTTGACCAGCCTAAAGAAGAACGAACGAAAGCTTTCTTAGATTCAATCCTGTAAAAGAGGGCCGAAAGTGTATATCACGAGATGTTTTAAATCAAGCACACCAAAAAACGTAAGGACTCATCCGTTGTCCTTACGCTTTTTGTGTGCTATTTTTACTTAAGCTGGTGTTCGGCGTAATAGATCATCGCTTCTTGCATAAATTGGGCTAAGCCCTCACCATATTGATCCATGTTTTCTGTGAAGCGTTCATCCATCGTATAAAGTTGAGCGACACCAATTAACATGTCTTTTGTATATGGGTAGATACGGTTTAATTGATCGACCCACACTTTTATACCGCTTTGAGCTTCCTCACTTGTCGGCGCAAGGTGACGAAGTGTGGCTAAGTGTTTAAAACTGTCATGCATCTGTTCCTGACTCACCTTTCCATTTTTTACGTTGGCTTTAGCGGTAAGTACAGCTTCTTTTCCGTATAATTGGGTGGCTTCCTCGTCATACTCGGTGTTGTTGAAATCAAATCCTTTAAACTTTTCTTCGTTTGACATATGTTTTCCTTCTTTCTCATGTAAGATTGTTTGATCGATTGTTTTAATCATCTCTGTTAATTGTGTGTGTTTTTTCATTAAAGCTTGTTTTTGTTTTTCAAGTGTGGTTAATCGGTCATGATCGCCCTCAAGGATTCGCTTAATATCAGTGAGGGATAGACCGAGGGTTTTATAAAAAAGAATGGACTGTAGCTGATTTAAATCATCGTCTGAATAATCTCGATAACCAGATTGATGACATTTTGCCGGCGACAACAAGCCAATCTTATCATAGTGATGCAAGGTGCGCTTTGTTAGACCCGTTAATGTACTTACTTCTTGAATTTTCATCTTCAGAACCTCCTTGTTCTCTACTATAAAGGGTAACGTTACGTGAGGGGCAAGTAAAAATTTAATTTTTCTCTCATGGATTTTTTGTGTCTAATAGCGGAAGAGAACAGGGTATGTTAAAATCTAAGAGTTGAAGACAACGATTAAAATAATGACAAGAAAACTGAGGTGTCGACAGTGACCGAATTAACATATGACCGCTTAATGGAAAAAATTAATCAGTTAAGTGAGACTTACGCGATTGATGAAGCGGTGTTTTATCAAATCATTGAACATTGGGATGAACAGGATGTATCCGTTGAGAAAAAGTTGAATGAATCGTTTAGAGGTTTATTAAATCAAGTCAGTGTTGAAATGAACAAGATGGATGAAATCATGGACGAGAGACCCACATGTTTTATGGGCTGTGCGTTTTGTTGCTACTTCCCGATTATTGTGACGGGATTAGAAGCGAAGTTAATCAAACAAGTGATCGACCGCTATCCAACAGAGAGAAAAGAAGCGATTCTTAAACATTTATCACGTTATCAAGTCAATCATGAGGTTAAGTTAAAACAAGCGCGCACGATTGACTTTAAAGACGATCCTGACTTTAAAAGAAAATACCGTACCCTTGATTTACCTTGCCCGCTGCTTGATTTAACAACGAATAGCTGTATGGCATATGAAGCCCGTCCGATTCCATGCCGAACGTATGTGAATTATTTAGATCCAAAACTTTGTGAAGAAAACCGCATGCCAAAAGAAACGGTTAGTTTTGAATTCTTATATGGCCCATATTTTGAAGCTTTGAATGAATTTGTGCAGTGGCTATATGAAGATGGTGACACCGGTATGATTCACTATCCGGATGATTTATTTAGTGAAGATTACTTAATTAATTGGCTTAATCCAACCGATCATGCTTAATCAACGTAAAGAAAAGCGTCTAAGACACAAGTCTTAGGCGCTTTTGCTTGGAGTGATTATACACATAACACAATTATACGAAATATAAAGGTAGGAACAGACATAATCAACCGGTGAAGATTTCACCCTTCGGATAGGAAATCCGAGGTGGTTGAGAGCGTGCAAGTGAAAAGGCAATCGTTAAAGGTCCCACACGACCGATAAACATGAGGAGCATAATCACAGGTTTACCAATCACAGATAACTGGTCGGTGATCCCGGTAGATAGGCCGACGGTACCAAAGGCTGAAAAAGCTTCAAACACCACGCTCATCATCGGTAAGTCTTCCGTTACTGCTAAAATAAATATCGCAATGAAAACGATAAAGAAACTAATAACAATGATGGATAATGACCGGATAACGACTTCCGTATCAATGCGTTGTCTAAAGGCAAATACTTGGCTATTACCACGGAGATAAGCAACCACCGCAAGGATAATAATAATTAACGTCGTCACCTTAATACCTGAAGCTGTCGAGGCACTCCCGCCACCAATAAACATTAAAAAGATTGTCAGCATGAGCGTACTTGGATTCATTTGACTGTAATCCAATGAGTTAAAACCTGCTGTACGAGGGGTTAACCCTTGGAAAAAGCTCCCCCAAATCTGTCCGTCAAGCGAAAGATCACCAATGGTATTGGGATTATTAACTTCTAAAATAAAAAAGCTAAGCACGGCGAAGACATTAATAAGAAATGTCCCGAGTAACATGACTTTCGTATGTAACGTCCATGTTCGCCATTTTCTTTTATGCATGAGCTCATAAATAACAGTAAAACCAATCCCACCTGAGACGAATAGAAGGTTATCACGATATTGATCAGTGGGTCTGCGACATAGTGAGATAAGCTATCACTAAAGAGACTAAAACCCGCATTATTAAATGATGAGATCGCGTGAAAGAGGCTAATAAATATCCCGCGCCCGACGCCAAACTCTGGAATCCACCGGATGCTTAACAGCGCTGTTGCGATCAGTTCCATCGTCACCGCAAAATAGAAAAGGGTTCGAATCAGACGGATGATCCCGCCCATTGAATTTTGATTTAACGCTTCCTGCATCAACAGTCTTTCTTTTAAACGGATTTTTTTTCCTAGGAATAAGATACTCATCACCGCAAATGTTAAAAAGCCTAAGCCGCCAATTTGAATAAGGATCATTAATACCGTTTGTCCGAAAGTAGTAAACGCTGTCCCTGTATCAACAACAATTAAACCGGTAACCGTAACGGCTGATGTGGCTGTAAAGAAAGCGTCCAGCCATGAGAGGGGCATCGTGCGGCTAATCGGTAATTTAAGAAAGAGTGTCCCTAACGTAATAATCACAAAGAAACCCATCGCTAATATTTGTGGTGGTGATAAAGGATTATCTCTTAGCTTTAAGCGTAAATTCATCGTATACTTCCACCTTTTTAAATTTTTGAATCGACCGGTTACGCCCTAAAATAATGAGGACATCTTTTGGCTGCATTAGATAGTAGGGACTTGGATTAATATCCACTTTACCGTTATGACGAATACCTATGAGTGATAAGCCGTAAAGGCCTCTTAAATCAATAGCTTCGATCGAACGATTGACTAAACGGTCGGAAACTTTTACTTCAACGATACTATGATCATCCGAGAGTTCAATAAAATCCATAATATGATTATGCAGTAATTGATTGACGAGTCGCTTGGCGATATCTTTTTCAGGCTGAATAATATAATCAGCGCCGATCCGACTTAATATTTTTGAATGGTTCTTGTTGATCGCTTTTACCCAGACGTTTTTGACACCCATATCTTTTAAGATGAGGGTCGTTAAAATACTCGCTTGAATGTCTTCACCAATCGCCACAATAACGTAATCAAAATTCGTTAAACCGAGACTTTTTAAGCGGTTTTCCTCTGTCGTATCAGCGACAACCGCATGAGTGGCAATCGCTTGATAATCGCTAACCAGTCGCTCTTTTTTATCAATCACAAGCACATCGTGTCCTTGCTTGATTAATGTATCTGTCACGCCACGACCAAATTGGCCTAAACCAATGACTGCTAATTGACGCTTAGCCATAGGATGACCTCCTTTTTTCTATATAAATCCGAAGTTTTTAAGCAATGTTTTACTTAAGCTACCATACGTTAATTATACACGAATGTCAATATAAAAACCGGTCAAAATGACCGGCTAAATAATAAGATAACGATCATCAAATCTGAGTCGATAGGCATCTATTAGATGACTCATGAGGGTAGATTTGCTTTGATCTGTTTGATGTAATCAACGACAAGATGTGAATCTTTTTCTATTTGTGTTAAGCTCTCTTCTGCGTCGTGTATGCGCTGGTTAGTGTAACTTTTAATGGCTGCACGCGCTTGGTCATGTATGCGCTTATGTGGTGGTAAAATCGATTGTTTAACGGCTTGACATTTCTCGGTCTGGGGTAACGTAGTTAACCACTGTCCGAGACGACAGTCTTTTTCAGTCCCAACTTGAGAGTCATCTAGTGTAACATAACCTAAGATCATATTGTAAATATTCCATTTCCACATTAAATGGTCTGCGATTGATACGTCAGCTTTTGTTTGATCGTTTAGATCGTGTAAATGTTGATACATCGCTGTCCGAATGGTATTCAGTGTTGCTGAGATTTTATAAAGTACGTCACCTGTTCTTTCGGTATCTGATTCAATTTGATGGCTGATATCATTAATTTGTTCAAGATGAGCCGCCATTTGTTCGGTTGTGGCTGATTGTTCTTCTACATTGGCACTTACTTCGGTAAATGCTTGGGTTAAATAATCAAAGGCTTCTTTAATACCATCCAGTTCATTAAAGGCCTCGCTCATCTTTTCATTGGCTTTCGTTAAGTCATCAACAATATCGTCTACTTTATCATTTGTTTGATCAATCTTCTTCGTGAGTTCTGAGACGATGGATTCAATCTGAGCTACCTGGACTTTCGTTGAATCGGCGAGTTTTTTGATCTCATTGGCCACAACAGAGAATCCTTTACCGTGTTCACCCGCACGTGCCGCTTCTATTGATGAGTTTAAAGCAAGTAAATTGGTTTGTTCAGCCACGCCTTTAATCACATCCACCATGTCAGTAATGCGAGCGGCTTCTTTGATCACTTCGGCCATATCGGTTTTAATTTCGCCGACGCGACTAACATCTTTATTCATTTGTTTAAAAGCTGTTTGGGCGTCGGATAAGCTTTTATCCGTGGTTGTTTTAGCTACGCCTGCCTTTTCGGCTGAGGTTTGGGTTTGTTTAGCAATCTCCTCTGTCGTAGAGGCGAGTTCCTCACTACCGCTGGCGACACTTTCAATAAGGTCAGCTTGATTACGGACGCTTAAAATCATTTGTTTGATGTAGTCTAAGCTCGTCATCTCAATTAATAAGGCATTGATCGATACGAGTGTCGTTTCTAAATCGTTGCGCTTTTCTGATAACTTTGTTGTTAGGTCATCTACGACAGCTTTTGTGTCATTTGCTTGGATATTGACAGGATGTTTTGGCTTTTTCTTAAACATGCTTATATCACTCCTCAATATAAATACACTACATATTTAATATCGGAATATTCTTGGCGGTTATGAAGAGACGTGTGTGGCCTTTGACTATAAATTTTCACCTGTAGATAGTCGACAATGTATGGTAAAATATAGGCATACATAGAGAGTGAGGAGATTGACATGTTGAAAAGATGGTTACTTCCTTTAGTGATGATCGTGCTTATGTTATCAGGTTGCGGGGCAACGTTAGAGTCATCGGACAGTGAAGGAACAAATGATGCCGCGACAGAAGATTTGGGGACCGATGTTGACCAAGCAGGGGAGGATTCAGATCAAGCCCAAAATGAAGTGAACAATGAATCGAGTGAGAACGAAGCAGCGACTGACACCGCTGTGAATGATGATATAACAGATACAGGTGAAACGTCTACAGAAGATACTAACCCTATCGAAGCATCTGGCAATATGACGGTACATTTTATTGATGTCGGTCAAGGGGACAGTATCCTCATTGAAACAGCTTCAGGAAATGTCTTAGTTGATGCAGGTAACTGGAATGGGCGTGCGGTGATTGATTATTTGAACAGGCGAGGGGTGACGCACCTAGATTTAATGATCGCTACACATTCAGATGCTGATCATATCGGCCAAATGCCACTTATCCTAGACGCTCTCACGGTAGATGAAGTGTGGATGAACGGCGTTGAGTCGACATCAAAAACTTTTGAGAATACCATTAATCTTATTATGGAAAAAGATATTGTCTACTATGAACCTGAAGTAGGTGATGGAATTGATTTTGGCGATGTCGCGATTGATGTTTTAGGACCTATCACAAAGACGAATGATGCCAATAAAGACTCAATCGTTACTAAAGTTACACACGGTACGATTGATATTTTATTAACGGGAGATGCAGGTATAAAAGAAGAAGCGACCATGATCAATCAATTTGGTACGGGGTTACAGAGTGAGATTTTAAAATTAGGTCACCACGGATCGAATACATCGACATCAGCGGCCTTTTTAGAAACGGTCAAGCCAGAAGCTGTCATTATTTCTGCTAGTGAAAAGAATAGTTATGGTCATCCGCATGAAGAAGTCGTTGCGCGATTGATCAAGGCGGGGTAGATGTGTATCAAACGAGTCAACATGGTGATGTTGTGTTTCAATCTGATGGGCAAAAACTCAAGCTCATTGAAGCAAACGACTACCCAACAACACCTGTGGTGACAAAGGACGATTCAACGAATGAGACGAAAGAGGACACAACAGTTGCACCACCTGTCCAGAGTCCAGCGCCTGATGCACAAGCTGATGATACGACGAATAAACAAGATGTGCAAAGTGGCGCGTGTGTCGATATTAATACCGCCTCAAAAGAGGAACTCATGACGATTATTCATATAGGTGAGGAACGGGCAGACCAACTGATTAAATTAAGACCGTTTGATTCTGTTGATCAATTGACCCGGATTAAGGGGATTGCGGCGGGAAGATTAAAGGATATTAAAACAGAAAATAAAGCATGTGTGAGGTGAATCTTATGAAAACATTAGCTGTCATTGACCGTTTCAGTGATTTGAATACAGCGGTCATATTAGTAGAATCAATGCATAAACAATTTGTCGTTAAAAAAGATCAATTGCCAACGGGGGCAAAGCCGCAAGATTATTTAGATGTGGAAGTGGCAGACGAGTCGCTTCAGATCCTCGGTATAAATACCGTGGAAACAACAAAGCGTAAAAAAAATATACATGAGAAGATGGAAAAATTACGGGCGAAAAATAGTGCGGTCAGTCGGAGGCGACGATGATGGATATGACAAGACATAAGCGCATAACGGCGCTCATACTGTTTATCACTTTACCTATTTTAATGGCGCCCGTTGACTTATTTCTTGCCCCGAACTATTGGGTAAAATCATTCGTTAAAATCATTCTATTTATCCTTGTGCCCTTAAGCTTGAATCAATATTTTAAATGGGTTAAGGTGAGCGATATATTTGTGTTAAAGAGGAAACAAGTATTACATATCGTTGTGCTAGCAGTCGCGACTTACGGATTGATCGTACTCGCCTATCTTTTGTTAAAAGATTTGTTTGATTTCTCGATGGTCACCGGCCAATTGGCATCCTCCATGGCGATCACTAAAAATAATTTCTTGTTTGTCTTTTTCTACATTCCGCTCGTGAATGCGATGATTGAAGAAGGTTTTTTTAGAGGGTTTGGTTTTTTAACGTTAAATAACTATTGGCCGCGCTGGATGAGTTATACATTAAGTGCTTTTGTCTTTAGTTTGTATCATGTCGCGATTATGGCACAGTGGTTTTCACCTGTCTTATTTCTTTTGTTGATTGCCAGTTTAGTCATCGCTGGGTTATTCTTTAATTATATTAATGAAAAGACCGGGTCCATACTCACATCGTATGTCATTCATGCCGGAGCAAACTTAGCGATTAACACGATTGGTTTAAGTCTATTCGGTATTATTTAACTACCAGTTATAACATGTAAAGAGCCACCCTAAACATGAGGGCGGCTCTTTACGTTTATAATGATACATCATCGAGTGCATTAATACACTTTATCACCATTGAAAATAGAATTTTTAACGACGACATAATCTACATTACGAATCGCCATTAACTGCTTTCCACCCGCATAAGAAATACTAGACTGTAAGTCTTGTTCCATTTCTAATAAAGTGTCAGCCAATTTGCCGCGGTATTCTACGTGCATTTTTTTACCTTCGACGTTCTTTTTCTCACCCTTTTGATATTCTGAAGCTGAACCAAAATATTCTTTATAGAGCTTGCCATTCACTTCAACGGTTTCACCAGGTGATTCTTCGTGTCCGGCAAATAATGATCCGATCATGACCATTGAGGCGCCAAAGCGAATTGATTTAGCGATATCGCCGTGGGTTCTAATACCACCATCGGCAATGACAGGTTTACTTGCGGCTTTTGCACACCAACGAAGCGCCGCTAGCTGCCAACCACCCGTACCAAAGCCTGTTTTGATTTTAGTAATACATACTTTCCCTGGACCAATACCAACTTTTGTTGCATCTGCTCCGGCGTGTTCTAGTTCACGCACAGCTTCAGGTGTCCCAACATTTCCGGCAATCACGAAAGCTTTTGGCAACTGTTGTTTAATATACTGAATCATTTTAATGACCGCTTCTGAATGTCCGTGGGCAATATCGATTGTGATAAATTCAGGGATGAGCGCTTTAGCTTTTAATTGATCGATAAAAGCATATTCTTCAGGTTTTACACCGACACTGATCGAGGCAATTAATTGATCCCGTTGCATCGATTCAATGAATTTTTCGCGTGTCTCAGGCTCAAACCGGTGCATGATATAAAAGTAACCGTCTGTCGCAAGCTTACGGGCAATACGTTCATCGATAATGGTTTGCATATTAGCGGGAACGACCGGTAATTTAAAGGTATAGCCACCTAATGTGACCGACGTGTCACACTCGCTACGTGACTCTACGATACACTTCGCTGGTACTAATTGAATATCTTCATAATCAAATACATTTTCCATTGTATACACTCCTAAAAGACGAATATTTTATAGTAGGTTAAACATTATTGTTCGAATCCCTCAAGTAATATACCGAATTTCAATAATAATGTCAAATATTTTTATTAAAAAACGAAAGATAATCTTAAGAGTGTATAAAATTGTTCGTTATTCCTGAATAAAATGCGCGCAAAGACGTAAAGATTTGATATACTATTTTTGTAAGCGTTAACTTAGGAGGAGATAAAAGATGCAAGTCATCACAGAGTATTTAAGAGAACATACACCGAAAGTGACACTGACCAGTTATATTATTGACGATAAGGAAGAGTTTCAAACGGGCATGAAGCGACCAGCCGTTGTTCTTGTGCCAGGTGGCGGTTATTTTGGTGTGTCAGACCGCGAAGGTGAACCTATTGCTTTGCGTTTATTAGGGCTAGGTTATCATGTGTTTCAATTGCGCTACACGACACGTGATACAAAAAATGAGACAGATCAAGATATGATCAGCGATCAAGCGCTAGAAGATTTAGCCACATCCTTTGAATATATTCACGCGCACTCTGATCAATTTTTAGTGGATACAAAAAAGATAATTCTCATGGGTTTTTCTGCGGGTGGTCACTTATCGGCGATGTTTGCGACTTATGGACAAACAGAGGCATTTTTGGCAAGGCGAGATCACAGTAAAGCAGTATATCAACCGGCTTGTCTTGTTTTGGGCTATCCCGTTGTTGATTATCTGGAAATGATGCGTGTTGTTGATGCTTCGGCATCAAGCGATTTACAAAACTTTTGGCAAGCATCTCATCAATATGTCTTCGGCACTGAACATCCAACAGACGATCAGTTACGTGAAAAAAGCCCTATTACTTATATTACGGCAGAAACCGTTCCAACGTTTCTTTGGCATACGGTTGAAGATGGTTTAGTCCCACACGAGAATGTTTTAACCTTTGCGCGAGTCTTAGCAGCTAACTGTGTCCCTTATGAGTTGCACTTATATCAAACGGGCGTCCATGGATTGGCCCTTAGTGATGAGACAACAATGGGTGAGGCGAGTCACGTCAATATGGCGGCCCAAACATGGTTGCCTCAACTTCATACGTGGTTAAAACAACACGGCATCTCTATCGCTCACGTCTAACTTTATAAAAAGAATGAAGGTTTACTAACTAGATAAAACAGGAAGAGTCTTATGTAAGCTATTTCTTAGCTTATGACCAAATCCTAAGGGAGGAATGTTGTGTGAAACACTTAGTCCTCGTATGTGCTGTTGGTATGTCTAGTAGTATGTTAGTTAATCGAATGATTCGGGTTGCAGAGAAACAAGAGTTAGAAGTCATGATTCATGCCTCTGGTATGGGGGATTTGACTTCTTTTACTGATGCAGCTGATGCGCTACTTATCAGTCCACAAATTCATTACATGGAAGAAAAAATTAAAGCGAAGTATCCACACATTCCAGTTATGTCTCTTTCGTCAAAAGATTATGCTGAAATGGACGGGGAAAAAGTATTAAGGCAAGGGTTAGACTTAATAGAAGACGGGCTCATGAAAGAATAAATGAGCTAAAATAATGAAAGAAACACAATCATGACAGCACTAAAAGGAGACCCTTATGACAGAAAAAGATTAGTTACAACAAAAAGCTTTTGGCATAATCGCAGAAGCAGGGAGTGCTAAAAGTTTAGCGATTTTAGCCCTCCAAGATGCAAAACAGCAACAAACTAAAGAGGCAGAACAGAAGCTAGAAAAAGCTAGACGTTACTTTAATGAGGCGCATCAGTATCATCGTGATCTAATCCAAAAAGAGGCTCAAGGCGATGATATCCAGTTATCATTAATTTTCATGCATGCAGAAGATCAATTGATGTCAACGGAGACGATTCTGATTCTCGTTGAAGAAATGTTGGCTATGTATCCACTTATTCACAAAAATTAAGAGAAGGTCATGATAGCAAAAACGAGAGGTATTAACCATTCGTCTCAACTCTTTGTGAGCGCAGTGTTAGTGCAGTAAAATGATAAACTTATGTTATACTACATGTGTGTGATTGGCGAAGCTATGGCTTGATTTTTTTTGAAAGTAGGGTGGATATGAAGTATCGTTATTTTTTGTTTTTAGCTGTGTTCGAATGCGTCCTTAGTATTGGGGTAGGACTATATAGTTATTCTCTCGGTAAATTCGATGTCTTTATCGTGGCACTGTTATTCATTGTCTTAATGGGGGCAGTGATTAATTTCGTCTTATACCGTTATTTTAAAAAGCTATCAACGCATACGGCAACAAATATAACAGAATAAACAAAAGGTGATCCGTTACGGTGGATCGCCTTTTTGTGTGAGTAATTATTGAGTGATTAATCCCTTGATTAAACATACGTATAAGAGTAGATGTAAGTAGGTGAATCACTTATATCTATGCGTATGTTTCCAACTAAAATCGAGAAAAATATAGCGCATTAAGGACTATTTACGGATAAAGATGTTATGTTTTTATAAAAAGTACTTGAATTCATCCGGACAAGTGACGATAATGTAAGTAGGAAGAACGAGAAAATATCTAGGAGTGGTACGAGTGAAAATTACTCAGAAATTATTAATGAATGCGATGATCGTCCTTGTTTTACTTGGGTTTGTTGGTTGGATGAGTATAGAAGCATTAAAAGAAACACGACAAAGTTCGGACGAAATGTACGAACAACGTATCGAGCCGATGCAAGATTTGAATCAAATGGTCCGGTTAGCTGAGAATGCGCAAGTGAACATGTTAACGGCGGTGACGTATGAAGATCCGTCATACATAGAAGTCGTAAGTGAGAATTTTTCAAAAATAGAGACACACATGACGAATTTTGAAAGCGCTATCCTAACAGAAGAAGAAGCAGAGTTGTTTAAAAAAGCGAAAGCTAATTGGATTAGGTTTGAACGTGTCGTCAATAATCATATGGTGATGATTGAAGCGGGTGACTATGAAACGTCAAGAGATGAACTGATGAATATCGGCATGTTTTATGAGTCATTAAGTGATTATTTAGAACAGTTGATGGACATGAATCAAGCGGCTGTCACTGACTTATATAGTGACACACAGACGGTCTTTCATAACAGCAAATGGATGATTTATATTGTTGTCGCTGTGGCGGCGATCTTTTCATTAGTGACAAGTACAATTTTAGGGCGCTCGATTACAGTACCACTTAAAGTTGTGACCAAACGCATGAAAGCCATGGCGACTGGGGACTTGACACAACAGCCATTATTTAAAAAGCGCCGTGATGAAATTGGAGAACTATCAAGACAGATGGCAGTTATGCAAAGAGATGTTACGGCGGTTATTTATGACATTAAAGAGACCGCTAAAGGTGTTATGGACCAAATCAACGTCCTCACGACATCCTCCCTACAAGTGAAAGAAGGTAGTGAGCAGATTGCCGAAACAATGACCGAATTATCGAGTGGGGCAGAAAACCAAGCACAACATGCTCAAGAACTCAACGAGTCCATGGAACGTTTCTTAGTGGCCGTCAACGACATGACACATGAAACAACGGCCTCTACAAAAGAAGCCGAAACGGTCATTGATTTAACAGCTAAGGGTGCTGATTCAATGGAACAAAGTGTCAAGCAGATGCAAGCGGTTGAGAAAGTCGTCAGAGCGGCGGTAGTCGGTGTGGAGGAGTTAAATACTGAAACAGAGAAAATCACAAAGTTAGTTGATGTGATTCAGAGTATCGCAGAACAAACAAATTTATTAGCGTTAAATGCGGCCATTGAAGCGGCCCGTGCGGGTGAACACGGTAAAGGTTTTGCCGTTGTCGCAGATGAAGTAAGAAAACTAGCAGAAGAAGTCTCTTCTTCTATCCATCAGATTACAACCATTACCGAGACGATTCAATCTGAGACCCAAACAGTGACAACAGGGCTAAAACGCGGGTATAGAGAAGTAGAAACAGGCTCCGCTCAAATTAATGAGACGAAAGCGATATTCTTAAACATGGACCAAGCTTATCATCGTGTCTCGCGTTCGCTGCAACAAGTAGCTGATCAATTACTATCATTAGAGAACGGCACAATAAACATGCAACAGTCCATTGAAGAAGTCGCATCACTAACAGAGCAGTCAGCCGCGGGTGTTGAAGAAACAGCGGCTTCGAGTGAAGAAGCCGTGCAGTCTATGAGTCAAATAACAACAGTGGGCCTTGAATTGACAACGCTCTCAAAAGAGTTAACAGATAAGGTGAATCGTTTCAAATTATCGTAAAGGCACCTTTAATGCATAGACCGGTTGTTATATTTTGGTCGCGTAGTTTAAGTGGACCATCTGGTATAGATTTGTCCTATTTTCGTGTATAATAGGCCTAAAGAGATGCAGAAATGAGGCGACTATGATGAGAAATGATGAACGATTTATTGTAGCTTTTAATAAGATTGAGAAATATTTTGATCAACAAATCCTTGATACACGCTACGTTCCTTTTCACCGCGCGGTCCAACGATTAAGAAAAACGAATCCGATTGTGAGTCATTATCAACAAGATTTACTGGAGTTTTCAGAACTTAGAAATGCGATTGTTCATGGGCGCACAGGGCACGAATATACGATTGCCGACCCGCATGATGATATTGTTGAATTGATTGAAAAAATCGAACAAGAACTTACCGCACCTAAAAAGGTCATTGATTTATTCGGTAAAACACTGCGGTCCATTCAAGCAGACTTAACGATTGAAGAAGTATTGAACATCATCAAAGAAACAACGTTTTCACAATTCCCAGTGTACGTAAGTAAGCAATTTATCGGTCTCTTAACGGATAAATGTATTTTACATTTTATCGCACAACATATGAATGGCGACTGTCGCAAGTTATTTCATACCGAAGTGCGTGAATTGGTACAGGAAGATGCGATAAAGGAAGCGAATTATCGATTTATTCCGAGTGATATGAGTGTATTTGAAGCGGAGGCCATTTTTATGGAAGCAATGAAAAAAGATAAACTGATTGATGCGCTTCTTATTACGGATACAGGTGAAAGTCATAAAAAACTAAAAGGCATGATTTCACCAACGGATCTTATTAAAATTGACTAAGGTTTTTAACGTTTCATAAAACAAAACTAAAACACCTGGCATCGTGATGAAGTCAGGTGTTTTAGTCTGTGACAGACTCTATTCATTGTAATAGCCGTCAACGATTTTACTTACCTTGTCGCGGAACGGTTCGATTGGTACGATTCGCGCTTCTCTTAAATACTCTTTGCCATCCACAAATAGAATCAAAACGGGTACGGTAAAGATATTAAAGCGACCCGCCACCTCTGGTACATTGGCTTGATTAACATAAGCTGTTTTCACTTGTGGGAAATCTTCAAATACAGTTTCAATTTGTGGGAGTAAACTCACACAGACGCTGCAATTTGGTCTTGAAATGTACAGGAATGAGACACCTTCGGTTGATAAAAAGTCATCAAGAGTGTCGTTAGAATCAATGGTATTAAACGTTGTCATAGGTTCACCTCATTAAATGATTATCTGATGTGTATTTAAGCACGTCTGGCGAACTTCTGCAACCTAATTGCTTGGGCTTTAGTAAACAATCGGGATGACCGATATTAAAACTAGTGACTTAGGGACCGTTTATTGTTTGATAGGTAAGGGAATACTTATACATGAGTTTAAACATGATTTATGTCGGTTTGTTAAAAGTCACTGTTGGTTTAATATGATGTTTGGAGTGAATCGAATGAAGTCATCACTACGTATCACATCAATTTATTTTATTATTTCAGCTTTATGGATCACCTTTTCTGATTATCTCGTAGAAGATACAGACTTTAGGTTATTTGATGTTGTGTCTGTCCAAACGTTGAAAGGTTATTTCTTTATTTTAATGACATCTGTCCTCATCTACTACCTTGTTGATCGTCTTGAGATGAAACAACAAGAAGCGCTTAATCAACGTTTAAATAAAGAACGTGAACTAGAGGAAATCTCACACATCAATGCCCGTTATAAACATGTGATGGAACAGATCACACAAGGGATCGTGTTAATAAATCCGAATAAACCACATCATCCGGTTATCTTTATGAATCGCGCGGCTGAAAGCCTTACCGGCTTTAATGAAACGGATATGTTTGGTCGAGAGTATCTTAAGATGCACCAAGTGCCGATGCCTGAGTTGGAACAGCAGCGGTTAAATGAAGCGATAAAGGATCAACAGCCATATGCGACAATATTACCTAACGTCAAAAAGGATGGGACATTTTACTGGCAAGCGATTAAAATGTCACCGATCTTTAGTGCAACGTCTCAATTAGAAAATTATTTAGTCATTCAAGAAGATGTGACCGATCAAACAGAACAACAACGTCTGATTGAAAATCAATTAGATATGTTTGAAGCGATTATTCGAGTGAGGGAGGAACATCAATTGCTCGAGTACTTAATCGATCGGGTCAGACACCACTTGGAAGGTGAAGTAGTGTTTTTACGACTGACAGAACCGTCTCACACGCTTCGATTTTATTCGAAGAATGTAAAAAAACCAACCCGCGAATTTTTCGATGCGCAACCATTGGACGGTCGCTTCATGACGTATTTAAGTGAAGATAAACAGGTCATTCATGCACAAAAGGTAACGATAAAAGAAGTTGATCCGATCTTTAACCAACAGTTGGGCTACCGATCGATGTATTCTGTGCCGGTGTATTCTGAAGCGAAGGAAGTTTACGGCATTTTAATCGTCTTAGTATGTGATGATGTCACAACGTTATCGATTCTCGATTCCGCCGTCTTATCGTATACCTCACTGTTTGCGATTGCGATGCAAAAACTTCGTTTTATGCAACAAATTACAGAAAGTGAACGCGTCTATCGGCTAATTTCTGAACACTCAACCGATATGATTGTCTTAATCAATGAGAAAGAGGGCATTGATTATATCTCACCTGCGGCTGAAAAGTTCTTTGGTGAGCTGCCGCATATGTATCGCTTACTCATGCAGCTCCCTGCGCGTTATCGTGATCAATTTGAAAGTTTCTTGCGCTTAGTGAAAAATACAAAAGAAAGCGATACATTAGAGTTAGACGTTCATCATCCTTTAGATGGTGATATGACAATGGAAGTTAATGCGGCTGTCTTCTTTGATCATGATGATTTAGAGGAGAAGCTACTGCTTAACATCCGTGATATTAGCGAACGCAAAACATTTGAACAAGCACTTAACCGATCACTATACTTTGATCCGTTAACGCAACTGCCGAACCGGTTCTATTTTAAACAAAAATTAAAGGATCGACTAAAAAGTCATTTAGCAACGAGTTTAGTGATGATTAGTTTTGATGAAATCAATCATATCCAACACGCCTACGGTGAAGATACGATGACGTTTATTTTAAAAGAACTCTCAGATTTAATGTCACCTTATAGCTTCATTCAACTGTTCTCTAGAACGGGTGAAAGTGAATTTTCTTTCATTGTCAATACGAATGAACAAGAGAAATTAGATGAATACATTCAGACGGTTATTAAGGCAATCGAAGAGCCGTGGCATTTAAATGAAAAAGATGTGATTACGACGATTTCTGTTGGGGTCTCGATTTCACAGGATCAGTCCATCGATCAATTAATGATCGAAGCAGAGATGGCTCTAAAAGAAGCGCAGTTAGATGATGAAGTGAAAACGCACTACTATCACCCTGACCAACGCGAACAATCTAAACGTCAACTACAACTAAAGAATGATTTGTATTATGCGAGTGATTACCAAGAGTTTGAGCTGTTTTATCAGCCGATTGTTGATGTAAGAGAAGAACGCCTCTATGGTTTCGAATCGTTATTACGATGGAAACATCCGTCATATGGTTATGTTAGCCCAACGGAGTTTATTCCTATTGCTGAACAATCCGGACGTATTGTTCAGATTGGTTATTGGGTGATGGAAAAAGCTTGTCAGCAATTAAAATTATGGGAAGATAGTGGTTTAGAAGCAGTTGTGTCTGTCAATATTTCATATCGTCAAATCATTGAGGAAGATTTTGTGGAACGCGTTAAAACGATTATCAATCATTGCGGGTGTCATCGACATCACTTAGTCTTTGAATTGACAGAGAATATTCTAATGAAAGATATTGCTTTATCCAATCGTGTACTGAATGAATTAAAAGCCATCGGCATCCGGATTTCGGTGGATGATTTCGGTATTGGTTACTCGTCGTTGTCGTATATTAAGAAGTTCCCGATTGATATATTAAAAATTGACCGAGCTTTCGTAAGAAATCTCGATGAAGAAACAAATGATTTAGCGATTATTCGAGCCATTGTGGAAATGAGTCGTTCGCTTAACTTACGTGTCGTGATTGAAGGTGTTGAAACGGAAGCGCAATTAAAGTTATTAAAACAATTACGCTGTCAACTCATCCAAGGTTATCTCTTTAGTAAACCCTTGCCACCTAAAGAGGTTGTGAAGCAAATAGCAGGTATTCAACAACATCTAGAAGGCATATCCTAACTGATTAAGCTTGGGGCTAAAGAAAAAGCGATGATACAAACATTAGCTTTTTTCTTTTTTGCCCTTTTTACTTGCCTATCTATCTCATGCTGATGGTTAGTTTAAAAAAGTGGTAAAGATAGGCTGGGATGGGAGTCTGAATCTTGCCTAGCGCAGAGGATATAAAAAAACAAAACAAAACAGTTGACTAGATACTTAGGGGTATATAATCAAATTAACAACGAATCATTAGGAGGTTATCAAATGAATAAAGTCACTGTTTATACAACCAATTCTTGTCCTTACTGCGTCATGTTAAAAAACTTCTTAGAAGCACAAAATATTGAATATACAGATGTCAATGTCCAACAAGACCCATTAGCGATGCAATATGTGATGAATCAAACGGGTCAAATGGGAGTGCCGCAAACAATAGTGAATGAAGAATGGGTGCTTGGGTTTGACCCTGAAAAGATTATGTCTCTCGTTAACTAATCGCATAGTGTGAGAAATGTTGAGGAGCGTTTAAAATGAAATATGATAAAAAACTAACCAATCGTCTTAAACGAGTAGAGGGGCAAATTAGAGGTCTCATTAAAATGATGGAAGAAGATCAATCTTGTCGTGACGTTGTGACACAGATGTCCGCTGTGCGCAATGCGGTTGATAAAACGATGGGGCTTGTCGTGAGTGAAAATTTACAACAATGATTAATCAACCCGCAAAGTGATGAAGAAAAAGATCAACTCATCCAAGAGGCGATGGAATTATTAATTAAGAGTAGAAAATAACACGTTGTGTGTATCAAAGGAGAAAACGATGAAAGCTATTGCTATAAATGATATTATTGAGAAATTAGAGAATAAAGAAGACGTACATGTGATTGATGTACGTGAACCATACGAATTACTAGACGGGAAAATTCCAGGTGCTATCAACATTCCGTTAGGTCAGATTCCATATCGCTTAAGTGATTTAGAGAAAACTACGCCCTATTATATCGTCTGTTTATCTGGAGCAAGAAGTCAAAGTGCGGTACAGTTTTTAGAAAGTCAAGGGTATGACGTCACCAATTTAACGGGTGGTATGATGTTTTATCAGGGACCGCAAGGGGTATAGGTATATTAACGTTAAAATATGAGAAGGAGTGATGGATTCGATGTATCATTATGTTGTCACATCAGAAAAATCAGCAGCTGAATTAAAGGATGCTTTATATGAGGTCGTTCCGACCATACAATTCGGGATTTTAGGTGAGCTTGATTTAACGGCGATTATGCAGAAAAAAGGTGTGGATCATCACACGCAGTCATACGAGTTTGAAGTATGTAATCCAAAGCATGCTAAAAAGTTAATTGACCAAAACCCACTTGCGCACATGTTTTTACCATGTAAAGTAACGATTTTCGAAGCGGACGGAAAAACACACATCGGTATGCCGCGACCATCTACGCAAGCGAGCATGCTAGAAGATACTAAACTAGAAGAACTGGCAAAAGAAGTGGAAGATATTTTAATTGGTGCGATTGACCAAATTAAATAACGAATGATGAAGATGCCCCTTTTTATCTGTAGCTATCTGATAAAGAGGGGCGTCTTATTTTTGTGGGCAAATAAGTGTCAACTTAATACCATATAAGGTATAATACTATACGATAAGGTTTATAAAGGGGGAAGCAACATGTTACCAGAAGCCATATTACTAGGACCGCTCGTAATAAAAGCAACACTGATTGTGACAATTTTAGGTTTGCTCGGTGGTGCACTGTTCTTTTATTATACCAGTCCACATGATAAGGCATTAAAAAAAATACATAGCAATAAAATACTAGACGGTGTGTTATATACGATGATCTTTACTATTGTAGCGAAAGTGATACTTAACCTGCCGTTATTTATTGACGACCCCGTTGCGGTATTAGCTTATCCAAGTGGTTCAAGCGCCCTTTATTTAGCTCTCGTCGGTGTCGTAGGTGTACTGGCTTGGTCTCTCAATAAAGAAGCAATCCGTCATCATCCGTTCATGGATAGCCTTTTCCGTTTCATCGTAGGGAGTCAATTTGTTCAATTATTTTTAACATTAACCGTCACGACTTATCACGTATCAATCTACCAACTGGGTTTATTATTTATCACGTTACTGCTGTTAGTGTTGCTAACGAAAACCCAGCTTGCTTTACCTAAACTCATTGGCTTGATAGCTTTTTACAGTGTGACGTCATTTGGTTTATACTTTATTGAAACAGTTCCGTTTTTTAGCTTTTACGTTAACGGGAGCTACTATCTTGTTCTTGGTTTTCTATTGATAGGCACACTCGTATGGTCACAAACACACACAACAGAAAGTAGGTAAACAATGCAACCAGCAACTGATGTTACACTATGGCTTGCGCTTTCCGCAGGTATTCTATCTTTTATGTCACCTTGTACCTTGCCAATTTTTCCGGCATATTTATCCTATATTACCGGCGTTAGTGTGAAAGATTTAAATGAAAAAAGAGACATGAAATTACAAGGACGTTTACTGCTGCATGCGGTGTTCTTTTTACTAGGAATGTCGACGGTATTTTTAAGCCTTGGTTTATCGGTCTCATTTTTAGGTGAATGGCTACAAACTTTATTAACCGGGGATACCGGCTTGTTCGTTCAACGAATAGCGGGGATCTTCCTCGTACTTATTGGCTTAGTTGTCGGTGGATGGGCGAAGATTCCGTTCCTTATGCAAGAACGTCGGATGCGGATTAAAAATAAGCCGGCGGGTTTATTTGGTAGCTTCTTTGTTGGGATTGGTTTTTCCGCCGGATGGACACCATGTATCGGCCCGATTTTTGCTCCATCCTTATTTTAGCGGCGACTAGTCCAGCAGCGGGAGCGCTATATACTGTTGTCTATATTATTGGCTTTAGCTTACCGTTTTTGCTCTTTACCTTTTTCTTAGGCTCACAGCGCTGGTTAGTGAAGTACAGTGAAAAGCTGACGAAAGTCGGCGGCATATTGATTATCATGTTTGGGTTACTGCTGTTTACGGGAGAACTTGCACGATTATCAAATTGGTTATTGCGCCTTGTCGAAGACACATGGTTTGAAAATCTAGGATAATGAAAGGAGAAAGGTGAATGAAAAAAATAATCATTGCGGCCTTATTATTGTTGATGTTTGGATATAGCTTATATGAATTTGTTGATCCATTTGGTGATGACGGGACAAGTGAAGACTTTGATATAGTAGAAGGCGACGGATCACTTGAAGAAAGTGATGAGGCCAGTGATCAAACTGACGCGGTCCATCAGTAGGGACAAGTGTCGGTAACCTGGCACCTGACTTTACGTTGTCATCAACAAATGGTGAGACGGTGACACTATCTGATTATCGTGGCCAACGGATCATGGTTAATTTCTGGGGCACTTGGTGTCCACCGTGCCGTGCGGAAATGCCTGACATGGAGAAGTTTTACCAAGAAAACGATGTTGAAATCCTAGCGGTTAACTTAACGCCAACGGAGTCTAGCGTAAGTGATGTCACGGAATTTATCGATGAATTTGGCTTGTCATTTCAAGTGCTTTTAGATGAAGAGTTGGCCGTCTCGTCTCGTTACGGTATTCAACCGGTACCGACATCCTTTATGTTGATTCAAACGGTATCATTCAGTACGTGGCCCTTGGAGCCGTTAATTATGAACAAATGGTCGAAGCGCTTAATACGATGGAGTAAGCACACTCAAATTAAATAATCTGTAAAGAAAACAGCGACACCAAGAGATGCTTGGTGTCGCTGTTTCTTTATTTAAACGTTTGTTTTAACTGCATTTGTTCTGTAAATAAGGTTGGATAGGATAAGAAACCTAACATAATACTCGTTAAAATCGCTGTTGTGAGTAAAATAAATAGAATTAATAGTTGAAACTGAACGGCTTGAATCGGGTCCGCACCAGCAATGATTTGACCACTCATCATCCCAGGTAACTGAACGAGTCCCATCGTTTTTTGTTTCTCAATCGTTGGCACGGTACTCGCTTTAATTGACGTGAGCAGTTGCCTGTGAATCGCTTGTTTTGTCGAACCGCCGAGTGAGAGAATGAGTTCAATTTCATCTTGTTTATCCTCAACTTCAGATGTTAATCGATTGAGGAACAGAATCGATAAAACCATCGCATTGCCGACAACCATTCCGCTGATGGGAATGACATATTGAGGTGTCGCGGGGGTAATATTTAAACCAATTAAGATGGCTTGTGTCAGCAGTTCAATTGTTGTATACGTTAAGATCAACTTCCACGTGATGCCTTTGTAATTGATCCCTTTTTTTCTGGCATTATGGGTGGCCGCAAAAATAATTAAGCCTACCATAAGCATCATAAAGATAGGAGAATCCTGGTCAAAGATAAACTGTAGTAAGTAACCGACAATCAGTAGCTGAATAACTGAGCGCGCGGTCGCCACAAGAATATCTTTTTCAATGCCTAACTTTAAATAGTAAGCCAGTAAGAGTGGAATCAGAACGAATAGTAATGTCAGTGACAGAGTAAAGTAAGTCATGATTGATCGCCTCCTTCTAAAAAGTCGATGACCCTTTGATCGGTTGCTTCATCTAATTGATTTGTTGGTCCTTGGTAACGGCATTTACCGTCAATTAATACCCATGTATTGTCGCTTAACCGTTTGGCTTGGTCAATATTATGTGTGATCCACAGAATCGTCTGATGATCCTCTTTGTTAAGCTGTTTAATTAATGTTTCGATTGCTTGGGTGGAGACTTGGTCTAATGAAGAGGTGATCTCATCCATTAATAAAACCTCGGGTTGATTGACTAATGTGCGGGCAATCGATACTTTTTGTTTTTGACCGCCTGAGAGCTCCTTCGCTTTTTTGTGTAAGAAGCGTTCTTCTAAACCAACCTTTAGTAAAAAAGACAGCGCGTCGTCTTCGCTCAATGTGTCATTCTGTAACTGACGAGGTAAAGCTAAATTGTCATACACTGTCCCCGGTGTCATGACGCCTTCTTGTAAGACAATGCCGATGTTTTTTCTTAAGATCATCGGATGTATTGTTTTAACATCTTCATTATTAAAAGTAATGGTTCCTTTTGTGTGGGTTTTTAATTGATTGATTAATCGGAATAAGGTGGATTTTCCAGCGCCAGATGGACCAACGAAAGCTGTAATTTTGCCAGCTTCAATCGTACCAGAAATGTCTTTAATAATAGCTACATCATCTATATGAAAAGACACGTGATCAAGTGTAAGTGCAGTTTGCGTCATCGTCATTCTCCTTTTTCTCCTTATTACTTAAATAAATTAATTGTCTGACTCTTATTTAATATGTTTTAAAAATAGAGAGTCGGGTATATTTAAATGTAAGTGAACACTAACTTTATTAATTCTCCTATATTATAAGATAGAAAAGGGATGAAAGTAAAATCATTTATCTTTTAATCCTAGCGCACAAAGAGTCAAAAATCGAATTGACAAAATAATTA
>NZ_BAXD01000012.1:0-70551 GCF_001310395.1 Halolactibacillus sp. JCM 19043 | reverse complement strand
TTGATCTATTGTTTCTAAGCGATGATTTATCACCCCTAATTGATCATGAATCGCATGCAACATGGACATCATCTCATTTTCCATATTTCCACCACCTTTTAGAATGAATATGCTATATTATATCATTCTTTGTCATTTTTTCGGGCGTGTTTCGATGATATGTTAAGGTTTAAAAAAGAAAAGCATGTCATGTATTTTTATGTAGGAAATACGTGTAAAACAGCTATTTTTCCTAACCTTATACACTAACCTTACCGCAACAATCTCTGTCCCATAAACGGATAAGTAATCTCTTTAAAAAGTTTATCCATTTGACTTTACTATTCAGGTTTCAAAAAAGAAAACAGGTCACCATGTGACCTGCCCAAAAGAAAAAATATAAATAAGTACATGTAAGTTGATACCAACTTGATTCATCATTATGAAAGTTTTGGTAACGTACGCGTATCCTCTTTCATTTCTGATCCACATAACGGACAGGTCGGTTTTTCATCAAAGCTATAATCGAGACGCATGAAACCTTGACAATCATCATTTGTACATGACCAGACCTTTGTTTCTACTTGTTCGACTGGTTCACGACGGTTATTATAGTATGCCATTTACAGTTCCCCTTTCTTGGGTTTAACTTTCATTATACTCCTCTTTTCAGAATTATTCAAAAGGATATTTTTCCATACCATTAATTTCTAAATAAATAGATCTTTAGGTCGATGAAAAAACCATTGCGATATCTTATAATGAAAACGGTTACAATTTTGGAATAGATACTTCCTTTACGACCTAACTGAAGTTACACGTCAAGTGAAGTAGCGTATTTTTCAAATTAGATTGTCCCCCTTATTGGCACCCAATCACGTCATTGGGTGTATTTTTTTGCATCCGAATTCATTTTTCATTACACTTAGGTTGAATAGACTTTGGAGAGGAGAATGACTGTGAAATATCGTAAATTAGGTAGCACCTCACTCGATTTATCTGTCATTGGCGTTGGCACGTGGCAGTTTGGTGGTGAATGGGGAAAAGATTTTACCCAACAAGAAGTCGATGCGATTCTTCATACTGCGCAGGAAGAAGGCATCAATTTAATCGATACAGCCGAATGTTACGGCGATCATTTATCTGAACGCTTGATTGGTAATTATTTAAAACGTCATAACCGAGAAGATTGGGTGGTTGCCACAAAATTCGGCCATCATTTCCATGATAACTTTGAACGCACACGTCACGTAAAGGCAGATGAGGTATTAAAACAACTGGATGATTCTTTACTGTCACTTCAGACAGATTATATTGATTTATATCAATCACATTCACTTAAAGCCCATGAGTTTGATAATGACGACTTATGGACTCTATTAGATAAACAAAAAGAACGCGGTAAAATCAAACATATTGGCCTTTCACTGCAAAATGATCCAAGTGTGAATCAGGCGACAAAAGCAACATCTGTCGGAGCGGAAGCCCTTCAGCTTATTTATAACCGTTTAACTCGCGACGTGGAAGAAACGATCTTCCCGGTCGCAAAACAAGATAATCTTGGGATTTTAGCACGCGTACCACTCGCAAGCGGTTATTTAACTGGTAAATATAAACCGGGTGATCATTTCGGCGTGAATGATGTCCGGTCGCGTCATGATAAAGAAGAACAACGTCAAAAATTACTTGAAGTTGAACGCCTATTAAAAGAAGAAGTGCCTGAAGGAACAGACATGGCTACCTGGGCTCTTAGCTGGTGCTTAAAAAATGATTTAGTCACGACCGTTATTCCAGCTGTAAAACGCCTGAACAGGTAAGAAAAAATGCCAAAGCCGCAACATTAATCGATTAATCCATACAACCACAACAGGCAGCATACCATCTCAAAGTGGTGTGCTGCCTGTTAGCATTAATTTTCTTCTACTTTGAAGACACGTGTTGCTTCCACTGCTTTTTGCCAGCCATGATAGAGCTTTTGTCGCTCCATTGTTTCCATATGCGGATAAAAAGCTTTATCTTGTTTCCAGCGGGCTTTGATGGTGTCTTTATCTTTAAAGAATCCGGTATAAAGACCGGCTAAGTAAGCGGCCCCAAGGGCCGTTGTTTCATTATTCACTGGCCGTTCCACCGGTGCATCCATTAAGTCACTTTGAAACTGCATTAAGAAGTTATTCTTCACCGCTCCCCCGTCGACACGTAACGTATGTAACGTCACACCAGCATCTTTCATCATCGTATCGAGTACATCTTTTGTCTGGTAACAAATTGCTTCAAGTGTCGCCCGGATGACATGTTCTTTCGTTGTCCCTCGTGTAAGACCAAACATGGCTCCTCTCGCGTCACTATCCCAGTACGGTGTACCAAGACCAACAAAGGCCGGTACGACATAGACCCCGTCGGTTGAGGTTACTCGTGTCGCGTACGTTTCACTGTCACCTGTCTCATCAATCATTCTAAGACCATCCCGTAACCAACCAACAGCACTGCCACCGACAAAGATACTGCCTTCTAGTGCATACGTCACCTCACCATCTAGTCCCCAAGCAATGGTTGTCAAAAGTCCAGAATCCGAATGAACCGCTTCATGCCCCGTCGGCATCAACATAAAACAACCAGTACCATACGTATTTTTTACCATCCCTTTACTAAAGCACGCTTGACCGAAGAGCGCGGCTTGTTGGTCACCAGCGCATGCGGTAATGGCACAGTGTAACCGAAGAAATGATGACTCACTGTTTGGCCAAAATCACCAGACGTATCCCCTACCTCCGGCATCATATTGCGCGGAACGCCAAAGAGGTCTAATAGCTCAGCATCCCAGTCGAGTGTATGGATATTAAACAGCATCGTTCGCGAGGCGTTTGTGACATCGGTCTTATGGACTTTGCCACCGGTTAATTTATAAATTAACCACGTATCAATCGTCCCAAACATGAACGCTCCCTGCTTCGCTCGAAGTCTATCTGGGTCAACTTGGTCGAGAATCCATTTTACTTTAGTTCCTGAGAAATACGGATCAATCAAGAGTCCTGTTTTTTGTTGGATCATTGACCCAAACCCTTGTTGTCTTAAGTCCTGACAAATAGCTTCTGTTTGGCGCGATTGCCAAACGACCGCTTTATGGACAGGACGTCCGGTGTCTTTTTCCCAAATAACCGTTGTTTCACGTTGATTAGTAATACCAATCGTTTCAATCTCACTCGCATGTATATCTCCTAGTCGTAACACTTCTGCCATACATGATAAGACCGATGTCCAAATTTCATTCGCATCATGTTCTACCCAACCTGGTTCTTTAAAAAACTGTTCAAACTCACGCTGGCTCTTTGCGACAATTTCGCCTGCTTGATTCACTAAAAAAGCACGCGTACTCGTCGTTCCTTGGTCAATTGATAGAATATATCGTTTCATAATTCTCACCTTTCTACATATATATAGTTTTAAGTTACACATTTTTTCTTATCTAACACGCTTATCTCTTTCATTATACCTTGTTTGATCTATCTTTCGCACGCCCAAGCATACCCTTTTCACTAACACCCTATTATGTTTCGTTAGACACGCCGCTCGCTTCTAAAGGCAAAAAAGACAAAAAAATACCTGTACATCTAATGAAATCACTAATGATTTCTATGTACAGGCCAATACTTGCGAAGGGATGCAGCTCGCTTGCTACATGACTATCATAACCAATATTGTAAGCGTTATCAATAGTTTTTTAAAAAAAAATTTAACTTTTACTTTTTTTGTGCTTTCTGCCAATTAAATCGTTGATTCCTCAGTCATTTCTGTTTATTTCCTCCAAAAAAACACGCTTATTTTGATCACACATTTATCTTTTAACCTTTAAACAGACCCGCGTATGTTCTCTGTAAGGGATTGATAAGCAGGATTGTTGGTTTTTTTAATCTCATACATGTATGATAGCGGTTTATTTCTATTAAATTTACATACTTTTCAGTTATTTTGCAAAATCTTATGGTATGATAGAATATAGTTACCATATAAAGACGTGAGGTTAACAATTCACAAGCAGAGGAAATATGGTCTTCGTTGATCACTAAAGTGATAACAATATAAACTCTTGAAAGGAAGTGATTCAATGCATCAACAAAAAACTAATGGAAACACGACACTGAATCAAGACGTCGTGTATTTAAATGACATCCTTGATACGGTGCTGTTTAATGAAGGTGGAGAAGAATTACTAGAGACGGTGAAATATTTCCGTAAGCTTTCAAAAGCTCTAAGGGATGAAGCCTCTCCAAGTAACTTTGATCAACTCAATCAAGAAATTATGAAACTAGCACCTGAACTTAGAAATAAAGTCATTCGTGCTTTTAGTGTTAACCTTCAACTTTATAACATTGCTGAACAAAACTACCGCATCAGACGTCGTAGAGAATATCAAATGGAAGATGATACAATCATCCAACCACGTTCTCTTGAGGCTGGGGTGAATGAACTCTATAACCATGACATTACCATTGAGCAAGTAGAGAAAGCTTTAGAAGACTTATCGCTTGAGCTTGTCATTACTGCCCACCCTACCGAAGCGACACGCCGTACGATGTTACGGATTCACCAACGAATTGCTGATCTCTTAAAACAATGGGAATTTTCTTATACACGCTATGATAAGAAAGTGATCCAAGAGGAAATTGAAACAGAGATGACGATTCTTTGGCAAACAGCAGAGATTCGTGAGAAGAAACCATCTGTAATGAAAGAAGTGTCAAACGGGTTATATTTCTTTGATAAAGTCCTCTTTAATGTCTTACCAGTCTTACACCAAGACTTAGAAGATTTACTTTATGAAAAATATTCTCATCGCTTCCACGTACCTGCTTTCTTGCGCTTTGGTTCTTGGATTGGCGGGGACCGTGACGGTAACCCGAACGTCACCGCAAAAATTACTTATAAAACATTAAAAGAACAACGCGCACTTGTTTTAACAAAGTATATGGAGTCAATCGATAAGCTAAAAGAAAAACTGAGTCAATCGACGAAAAAGGTTGACGTGAGTGAAGATTTACTTGAATCGATTGAAAAAGATAAAGCTGAACTAAACTACCGTGGTTGGCATAAACAAGATGAAGTTTACCGCGTAAAACTTGGTATGGTGATGCGCAGACTAAGACTTACATCAGAAGACCAACCAGGTGCTTATATTGATGCCCATGCTTTAAGAGAAGATTTAATGTTAATCCAAGATTCCTTAGAGAATCATCATTCAAAAAGTAACCCGATTAAATTATTACGTCACATCATCCGCCAAGTACAACTGTTCGGTTTCCACTTAGCGACACTTGATGTCCGTAACCATAGCGGGGAACATGAAGCAACGATCACTGAAATCTTACGTCAAGTAGGTATTAGTGAAGATTATAAAGCCCTTTCTGAAGGTGAGAAGCAACATGTCTTAACTAAAGTCCTGCAAGACCCTCGTCCACTCATTTCAATCTATGATGAGTTTAGTGAATCATCTCAAGAGATGATTGAAACGTTTAGAACGATTAAGCTCGCAAAAGACACCTTCGGTGAGCGTGCGATTGAGGTCTACTTAATTAGTATGGCAGAAGCTGTGAGTGATGTTCTGGAAGTACTCGTGCTTGCTAAAGAGGTAGGTCTTTACCGCGTCTACCCTGACGGACATGTGAAAAGTCGTCTCCATGTTGCGCCGCTTCTAGAAACGATCGATGACTTAAAGAATGGTCCAACGATCATTAAAAGCTTATTTGATATTCCGTTGTACCGTAAGCACATTGAAGCTCGCGGAGACTCTCAAGAGATTATGTTAGGTTATTCTGATGGTTCTAAAGATGGCGGAAACTTAACCGCTAACTGGGAGCTATATAAAGCCCAAGAAGACATTCATTCCGTTGCTTCAAGCTACGGCGTGAAACTGAAGTTCTTCCATGGACGTGGAGGTTCTCTCGGTCGTGGGGGCGGTCCACTTTACTCTAGTCTCTTGTCCCAACCACCGATTACACTTGGTGATGGTGTGAAGATTACCGAACAAGGCGAAGTGCTTTCTTCTCGTTATTTAATTCCTGACATTGCTTATCGTTCACTTGAACAAGCAACAAGTGTCTTACTGTCATCGATTGCTGGGATAAGACAAACAGAGAAGCATCGTGAGATGCCATCTGATGAAGCGAAAGATGCGATGGCGTTTATTTCTGAAGTATCACTGAAGAAGTACCAAGACCTTGTCTTTAATGATGATCAGTTCTTATCGTACTTTAACCAAGGGACACCACTGAACGAACTAGGTGCCTTAAATATTGGTTCTCGTCCAATGAAACGTAAAGGTAGTAACCGATTTGAAGATTTACGTGCCATCCCGTGGGTATTTGCGTGGACACAATCACGTCAACTCATTCCGGCTTGGTATGCAGCTGGTACTGGTTTAAAAGCGTACTTAGATGAAACAGGCAACATTCAACTGTTACGTGAAATGTACCAACAATGGCCATTTTTCCGTGCGACCATCAACAACTTACAAATGGCGCTCACAAAAGCTGATTTAGAAATTGCCGATGCTTATACTGATATGATTGATGACCAAGAGATGGCGGTCAGAATCTTTAATGATATCCGTGATGAACATAAAATAACGAAAGACATGGTCTTACAAATCGCCCAACAAGATGATTTAATGGATCACCAACCAAATATTAAAGAATCTGTCCGTTTACGTAACCCACTCGTTGATCCGCTGAACTTAATACAAGTGCAACTTGTGAGTCGCTTACGTCAAGTCGAAGAAGACTCAGAAGAGTTCAATGAACTCCTTGGCGAAGTCCTATTAACCATTAACGGTATTGCCGCTGGTTTACGTAACACCGGTTGATCAAACATAATTAACGAATCTCCTCGTCAAATACGAGGAGATTTTTTCATTATATGCATCATTTACAATCATAATGCTTCACATTCAATCATCGCCTTTTTCTTTTTTTAGTTTATGGCCTTTCAAACGCCCTTCTTTCCTTCAATTACAACAGACATCACTACTTCCCATTCACCATCAGACTGACTTTCCCCTTCACATATCGCTGTAGATATTCACCCGAAGCAATATTTCCGCCGCTAACCGCTTATAAAATCGTTAAAATCACACGTTTTTGAACTTATTTGATTTTTTTTGATTTAAAATGATAGAAAATGATTGATTTTTGTAAGCGTTTCAGTTATGATGAATCTATAGTAAGACACACGCACTTTTATCTTTTATTTTTACAGTACAAGACTTTATTTTCAGGAGGGGTAACACATGAAAATCACTGAATTGTTGACAAAAGACACAATTTTACTGGACATGTCCGCAACATCCAAAGCCACCGCGATTGACGAACTGGTTGAGGTATTGTTATCAGCAGGAAAAGTCAATGACAAGCATCAGTTTAGAGAAGACATTCTCGCACGCGAAGCCCATACCTCAACAGGGATTGGTGATGGGATTGCGATTCCACATGCGAAGTCTAAGGCCGTCAAAACACCAGCGATTGCCTTCGGTCGGAGTCAGTCAGGGGTCGATTACGACGCGCTTGACGGAAAAGACAGTCACTTGTTCTTTATGATTGCCGCACCTGTTGGGGCAAACAATGAACACCTTGATACATTAGCCCGACTATCGAGTATGTTGATGGATGAAAGTTTCCGTGAAGGAATATTAACAGCTTCTTCTAAAGAAGAAGTCTTAAACTTAATCGATCAAAAAGAAGCTGAACGCGAGGAAGGTGAATCACAGATGAGTCACTCAACGAAACGCATACTAGCTGTAACCGGTTGTCCAACCGGTATTGCCCACACCTATATGGCCGCCGATGCCTTAAAGGCAAAAGCGAAAGACTTAGGTGTTGATATCAAAGTCGAAACACGTGGGTCTGGTGGGGCGAAAAATGTCTTAACCGATGAAGATATTGCCTCAGCCGATGCGATTATTATTGCGGCTGATACAAATGTTGACCAAGAGCGGTTTAGCGGAAAAGTACTCATTCAAGCAGGTGTTACCGACGGGATTCGTCGTCCTGAACAACTGATTAACGACGCGCTCAAATCTGATGCACCTGTTTACCGCGGCAGTGGTAACCGATCGACTAGCGCAAGTAGTGGCAAACAAAAGAATGCTTTCTATCGTCACTTAATGAACGGTGTGAGTCATATGTTGCCGTTTGTTGTCGGGGGCGGGATTTTAATCGCCCTTGGCTTTATGTTTGGGATTGAGGCACACGTGGAAGGTCATGAAACGTACAATGAATTTGCCCGGGCGCTTAATACGATTGGTGGCGGAAATGCTTTCGGTCTGATGATTCCGGTATTGGCTGGATTTATTGCGATGAGTATCGCTGACCGGCCTGGACTCGCCCCTGGTATGGTTGGTGGCTTTATGGCAGCTCAAGGGACAAGTGGTTTCCTTGGTGGTTTAATTGCTGGTTTTATGGCAGGTTACATTGTCGTACTGTTAAAGAAATTGTTTGCCAATATCCCACAATCACTTGATGGGATTAAAACGATTCTGATTTATCCATTACTCGGCATTTTCACAACCGGGATCATTATGTTTTATGTTATTGAACAACCGGTTGGTGCCTTTAATACGGCCTTAGGTGATTGGTTACAATCACTTGGGACTGGTAACGCGATTTTACTCGGTTTAATTCTTGGTGGTATGATGGCCGTTGATATGGGTGGTCCGATTAACAAAGCAGCCTATACGTTTGGTATTGCGATGATCGCAGAAGGATTCTTAACACCACATGCGGCGATTATGGCGGGTGGTATGGTGCCACCACTTGGTATTGCGCTTGCGACATTTGTCTTTAGAAATCGTTTTACTAAAGAAGAACGTGATGCTGGTGTGTCTAACATTATTATGGGGGCAAGCTTTATCACTGAAGGCGCGATTCCATTCGCGGCAGCTGACCCGGGACGCGTGATTCCTTCGCTTGTTGTTGGTTCAGCAGTATCTGGCGCCTTATCCATGTTCTTTGAGATTGGTCTTCCTGCACCTCACGGTGGGATCTTCGTTATTCCACTCGTGGAAGGTAGTGCCCTGATGTATATTGTCTCTATCTTAATTGGAGCTGTCATCTCAGCCATGATGCTCGGTCTATTAAAGAAACCAATCAAAGCCTAACGATTGTAACATCACGTTTATATTGATAGACAAGAGGTCTTAAATAAGCTTTCTTCTCTATGATTTAAGCACGTAACCAAGCCGCGGTTACGTGCTATTTTTATGCGTTTTTTATACATTGATTCATTTAATATGGTACAATAAGGCTAGTCATGATTATCGAAAATTTAGAAGGAGGACACTTTCATGCCCTGTCCCCACTGTACGATCGTTGGACATAAGATTACCTTTTCACTTGATCGTGAACGAATTGACTTAATAAAAAATCATTTCACCCAACACAACTTCCCGATGGATATAGAGGAGGATCAACTAACGACCCACGAACAAGGCGCACGTGAATTAGTCGACTTTCTTTTGGCTATGGACTTAGCGACTGATGTTACATTTAAAATCAATAGCTATGACTGGTTACCACTAAGCGACTTTAAAGATTATCAAGACGCCTCATGGGTTGATGAATTGTTGTTTGAACCGTTCATTCAGATGCATTTCCAACCGATTATTAAGTCTAACGGGGAGATTTTTGCTTATGAGATGTTGTCGCGCTTTGTCGATCGCCAAGGTAAGAAAATATTTCCGGATGTGATGTTTCCTGCCGCAAAAACACGGGGACGGACCTTTGCCTTAGACCGTATTTGTCGCATTAATGCCGTTCGACATGTGAAACGCTTATTGCCGAACCAAAAAGGCTTTATCAACTTCATTCCAACCGCCATCTATTTACCTGAATTTTGTTTAAAAACAACGACAGATCTTGCCCATGCGCTTGATATTGATAGCTCTCGATTTGTGTTTGAAGTCGTTGAGACAGAACAAGTAAAAGATACGGCTCACCTTCAATCAATCCTTAAGTACTATCAAGATAATGGTTTTCAATATGCGTTAGATGATGTCGGAAGTGGTTACAATACGCTGAACTTTTTAAAAGAATTAAAACCACCCTATATCAAACTTGATCTCACCTTCGTTCGCGATGTCAACCGAGATCTTGACAAACAACGGATTGCAAAAGAAATTCTAAAGATGCGTGACCAATTCGACGCGATGGCGCTAGCAGAGGGCGTTGAAACAATAGAAGAATTCAACTGGCTCAAACAAGCCGGCTTTGATTTATTCCAAGGCTACTTATTCGGTAAGCCAGAAAGCGAGCCACTCACAACCCCATCGATTGATTTAACTTCTCTTTAACTCACAAAGAGCCCGAGATATGATTGTCTCGGGCCCTTTCTTTTTTAAAATCTGTTCCTAAGGCGCTTGCTTTCATGCTTGAAAGACGACTGTTTGTCGCTTTCATTTGTGGAAGAAAGTTGTTTAAAAAGGTAAAACAAAAAACAAACCTCTTACATTTGGCCGATTCATTAGCCAAAATGAGAGGTTTGTTTCTAGTTTGTATCCGTCATTTGTCTGTGCATTTTATTTTTTTAATGCTTTTTTATCTCACAAATGAAACTGTCGACGATACATTAGCCATCCACCCGCAAGTAATACACACCAGAACCCAAAATACATGAAGAGATACATCGTTGTAGCCGTCTCCGGTAACGCTTCATGATTACCTTCTTCTTCTGATTGGTTATCTTCGTGCGAATCTTCATCAGGCGAAGCTGATTCATCCGTTGGATCATCCTCTGGTGTTGCTTGATCGGATTCGTGATCTTCCTCTTTATCTGCGTCCGCTTGATCATCTGGATTGTCAGTGTCGTCATCGACTACATCGTCATCTGATTCCTCTGGTGGCGTCATATCATCGTTATCGTCTGCCACTAGTTGTTCGATTAAACCGTAGCTACTAAAATGCTTCACATGCATGATAACTTCACCTGTTGTTTGATCCACGGATATAATATCTGCATTGTGGTCAAATACCATCGCGTTATCATCATTGACATAAAGAATATTTAAACGGGTCCAATCGGATACTTTAGTCGGGTCGATCTTCATCTTTAGTGTAATCCCTTCTTCACTAAAGTCAATCGCTTGATCATCCCTGATAAAACAAAACGGGTAAAACGACTGATAACGTGATAGGCGTCTTGATCAATCATTGCCGACAAGCTATCGGTGATATCTTCCATTGTCAGTGTGACTTGGCCGTGATTTTTTAAGGCACTGACCGGGATACTGACGGTTAACTGTTCTGATGTTAATTCAATATGCCCTGAATCGTCTAATTCGGTTACAAGTGTTTCAGTAAATGTAACCTTACCATTTGGTAAGTCTAGTTGATACACAGCTGTTTCATCGTCCGATATGACGCGATCAAAACCTGCGACGGCATCGACAAGCACTGGCGTCATCTCATCTGAGTCATCCTCATCTTCTGAATCAGGGTTACCTTCTGATTCGTCCTCGTCTCCTGACCCGACCACGACCTCATCAAACTCAGGCCCCGCTTTTATAAGAGGATGAGTCGTATCATAATAATCCGAAATTGCTTCATCATCTAACGCCTGTCCATTATAAATGATGACGTCATCGATATAGCCTTTATATGGTGAATCCCAGTAGTTGACCCCAAGACCAAATGTCGCTTCATTTGTCTGAAAGACATCCGGGAAATCATTACCTTCATAAACTTTTTCACCATCAATATAGATTTGAACATGACCAAAACTAACGGTAAATGTTACCTGTGACCAGGCGTTGACCGGGATCATAAAATCGAGTTCTGCGTCATACCACGTTGTCCCAGACCACAGCTTCGTTTTCCCATTACCATGTGAGCCGCCAGGTAAAAAGGAAAGCCAGCGCTCAGCCGTATCTGCCGCAAAAAAGGCGGAAGTAAAATCAACAAGGGTCTCTGGTTTTAACCAAAAAGAGACGGTGTATTCTTTCTCTGTGATCAGCCCTTTCCCTAGGTTCACACCTGAATCTCCGTCAAAGTAAAGCGCACGCCCTTCTCCTGCTTCTACAAATGTCGCGGTCTCTCCTGGTTGGTCCAGGCGCTCTTTTGTCGGGGTAACACTCGTAAAGTTGCCGTAACTATCTTGTAAATGGTCATTAAAACTAAAGTGAGCGCTCGGTGTTACGTCTGGTAAGGTTGTACTGACTTCCGGCACCTCACCTTGGTAAAGGTCCTTCACATCTTGATCCGATACCGTATAGGACTGGTAAATAACAAGTTCATCCATCCAGCCTTTAAACGCTGAATCAAATGGATTGACACCGAGATAGATAGTAAGCGCCTCGCCATTAACAACCGAATTAAAGTTATTAAAGCTCGTCTTCTTTTTACCGTCAATGTAAATATGTCCTTTACCGTATTCATTTGTTAGGACGACATGACGCCACTCACCTGGTGTGGCTACTTCATTCGTTATCCCATCAAACCATTTTTCTGTCGGGGTGGTGACTCTTGACCAAACTAAAATCTCATCATTCCACCCTTTTGGATTAACGGTGAACCAATGATCCGCATCACGCATAACAAAAAGTGACGGGGTAAAGTTTGTGGTCACTTCAGGGTTAAACCAAAAACTAATCGAGTAATGGTTATCTGTTAGTAACCCTTCCGGTAACACTAAACCTGATTGCCCATCAAAGTAAGCCGCTTCGTTTTTTTGTCCTGCTTCAAACGAGATACTCCCCTCATTCGTTTCATCATCATGTGGGGTGTCATCTGTCACAATTGCCGCATCGAATTGACCGGTTTCATCGTCTAAATGACCGTCAAAACTAAAGTGTGCTTGTAAGGTTGGTTGTTTTAGACTCCTCACGACGATATCAAATGTCTTTGTTTTAACAACATCATTTAACGTGACAGTTGCTTCAAGTGTGACAACTGTATCCGCTTCACCAATCACCGGACGTGTCACCGTCCCGTCTGAACTAATAACGGCAGCATTTGACGATGCCCAAGTAATCATCGCCCCTTTGGTCCCCGTTGTTGGTAAGGTCACGTTTGAAATCGTCTCACGTGGTAAATCAAGCGCTAATAACGTTTCTGTTACACTCTCTTCGTCTGTAAGAGCACTCGCTGGATGCATGATGCCCCATAACGATTCCCCGTTTTCACTTAACGCCGTAAACGTCGTCAGCCACTGGGCGCTCGTTTCATCCCATTGCGTTAAGACGACACCTTTTGCTGTTAGTTCCTGTGTATCAATCGTTAAGTAAGCGCCGTCCAATGACCATGTACCCGTAAGCGTACCGGTTACCGTATAATCATCATGAAGTTCAATCAATGTTGATTCAACGATCTCGACTGCATTGTTTTTACCGTGATTCAAATATTTATATGTGCCCACAATTTCCTCTACACTGATTGATGTGTCTAATACTTCCCCAGCATAACGCAGAGGCGCCATTACACGCCAACTATCTTCATTATTAAAGAGTTGGTGCACACGCAGTTCATGTTGCTCACCACGATTCGGGAAACGCGTATGAAACACATTAAATTGTTGATTGGTCGCCTGATCGGTATAGATGGAATTATGTCCCGGTGACACATACCCATACCCTGTTCCTTCACCCGTCTCACCTGTCTCACGCGTAAATAAAAAGTTTCCTGTGAGTTTGTTTCCATACGCTGCATTACCGACACCCACGGGTAACACCGCAGGTTCACCTGCTTTATCTACATAAGGACCGGTAGGGTTTTCGGAACGGAATTGCCGCATATGATAAGCACCATCTGCGCCTAACCAACCGTACGTGACATATAAGTAATAATAACCATCATTAGCATTATACTCGACATAAGGACCTTCACCAGACTTCGTATAACCACCTGAGATTTTCGTTCCGAAATAACGGTCAATCATTCGACCATCCGCGGTTGTTCCATCCTCTCCTGGATGAATCACTTTCCCGGTTGTTTGATCTACTTCTAGCATAAAGATGCCGCCTGACCACGAACCGTACGTCATCCATAGGTTGCCATCCGCATCATAAAAGAGGTTCGCATCAATCGCATTGGTAAAAAGCGTGTTCTTGTAGCCACCAGAACTATTAAACCAACCGTCTCTTACCCCACTGATGACGCCTTGTTCAATCAGTTCAGGGATATTTGTTCCGTCTACATGTTTATTGATCTCACTCTTATCATCATACGCTTCTTTATCAGTGAAGCCTGAATAAATAAGCGTATCCACATGTTCATACGGTCCTTCAATTGTCTTTGATACGGCATAGCCAATCACAGAACGAATATAAGTAGAAGAAGCACTATAATAGATCATATAAGCACCCGTTGTGCCATCTTCCCACTGATAATCTTTATTGAAGAACGCCTCCGGTGCCCATACTGCATAACCGCCAGCACTATCGGCATCATCTTCACCTGCCCATAAGAACGCTTCAGCTAAATTCTCACTTAAGTCCCCGTACAAAGCATTACCCGGTGTTTGATAGCCGTTAGTAAACGTCTCCCAGTTCATTAAATCAGTTGATTTAGCTGCTTCGCCGTGCGTCCCGAACGCATAGAAATAACCATCACTAGCGATAATGGATGGGTCATGCACACTGACATTCGTAAATGTTGGGACGTTTTGTTTTTCTGGTAATGACGGTATGTCCTCATTTGATATAGTGACATCACCCGGTTGTTCCGGCGTCTCTTCTGGTTCTTCTATACTATCATGACCAAAGCTAGGCGCGGTTGTTGCATAATACGATTGAATCATTGACTCGGTCACGTTCGTGCCATCATAGAATACCAACTCATCCATTAATCCATGATAATAAGCATCTGGAAAGGGATTAAATCCGAGTAAAAATTCATTGTGTCTCCCCGTAAATAAGTCGGGTATACCTGACATTGTTCCTATTGCTTCACCATTAACATAGACGGTTGTGACACCACTATCTGATGCGATAAAGAAGTGATTCCATTCATCATGGTTAAGCTCTGGTAAAGGCTGATAGTGATAACTAGCTGGTAAAGGATCTGTTTCACCTACTTGAAAAATGTACTCACCCTTACCACCAATGGCTGGCGACAAGCCCATTCGTGATAGACCCATGCCTGCATAAAAAGCACTCGTGTAATCAGAAATCTCACCGGTTTGCTTAAGCCAGAAGCCTACGCTATAAGTATCTGATGTAAGCAAATTATCCGGCAGCTTGATCCCGGTTGTGCCGTCAAATCGTACAGATTGATTCACCCCATTCTCCTCATACGTGAATGTATAATCTGATTGTTCTCCCCATTCCGACACACCCTCTTCATAACGTGTCCAAGCTGTGCCTGTTTTTTGACTATCGGTTTGATCGGCTAAATTCCCATCAAACGGGAAATAAGCCGTCGGTGAGACGGTTTGTCCACCCTCTTCATCTGGTACTGTCGTTTCTGCGATTAACCTTAAAGTTGACGTTGGAAGCAACAAAGAGATAATTAAAATCATCGACATTAAACGCTTCATCTAACATTCCTCCTGTGAGTGATCTATACGTATAAGAAAATGAGAACACACACTAAAAAAATCCAGCTCCTTTCCTCGATAGTTCAATCGTTTTAATCAAGTCGATTCGAGTAGTAAGCGTTTTCATTTTACTTAATTATACGTACATAATTATAATTATAATATACTCTATAAAAGTTATCAGTACAAGTTGTTTAGCATTTATACAAGTTCAATCAATATTAATATAAACATCAATATGACATATGTATAATACAATAACATTTACTTTTTAGTTAACAAAAGTGACAATCATTGATCCATCCTAAGATACCCAGCCACAGATGTATGTCCATGTCTGAAATCGATAAAAAAACAACCTACTAAACACTGCTTATGCAGCTTAGTAGGTTGTTTAAAAGTTATTTATTGCTCAATAACTTAGGCGGTCACAAACGCGTCCACTCTTTTCATGACGGCTTGTTCAATCGCATTGAGTTTTGATTTTGTTTCAAGTTCTGCTTTACCAGTCACACCGAAATAAAACTTCACTTTCGGCTCTGTACCAGATGGACGCACACAGAACCAAGACCCATCATTTAAGAAATATTTCAATACGTTTGATTTTGGTAGATCAATCGTAGACGCTTGATCTGTTTTTACTTCTTTTCGTTGACTTGTCTGATAATCTTCAATCGCCGCAACAGTAAACTCACTTACCTCAGTAGGAGGTGTTTCTCTAAAATCACGGATTAATGCGTCAATTTTTTCAGAGCCTTCTTTACCTTTTAACGTGAGTGATCGCAGTGATTCATAGTAAAAACCATACTTTTCAAATAGTGCTTCTAGCCCTTGGTAAAGCGTCTTACCTTGTTGTTTATAGTAAGCAGCGACTTCAGCCGCTAGCATCGCTGCTTGGACGGCATCTTTATCACGGACAAAGTCACCAACTAAATAGCCATAGCTTTCTTCATAACCGAATAAGAATTCACGCTCATCTGATTCAAAGTTATAAATTTGTTCACCAATAAATTTAAAACCTGTTAAGGTATCGATTGTCGTTAGTCCATGATATTCAGCAATATCACGGCCAATTTCACTCGTGACGATTGTTTTTAACACCGTTAAGTTTTTATTGAAATGGTTCGTTTTCTTTTTCGCTTCAATTAAGTAATCAAGCATTAGCGCACCGACTTGGTTACCCGTTAAGACGACAAACTCACCGTCATTATTTTTAGTCGCCACACCCACACGGTCAGCATCTGGATCCGTTCCTATTAAAATATCCGCATCCGTTTCCATTCCTTGTTTAATAGCTAAAGTGAACGCTTCACTTTCTTCTGGGTTAGGTGATTTTACGGTACTAAACATTGGATCAGGTAATTCTTGTTCTTTTACGACATCAACATGGGTAAAGCCCATATTTTGAAGCGCTTCTCTAACCGGTAAATTACCTGTCCCGTGAAGAGGTGTGAAAATAATTTTCAATTCATCCTGGACAGATGCAATCATATCTTTATCTTGTACAATCGATAATAAAGCCGCTTGATAAGCACGGTCAATATTTTCTCCTACCATCTCAATCAAGTTTGCTGCCTTCAGTTCCGCTTCGTTACCTGCTGAAATCGTTAGTTCATTTTCAACCGCATTTACTTCAGCAACGATTTGTTCTGCCTCATCAAGTAACACTTGGCATCCCTGGTCGTTGTAACTTTAAAACCGTTATATTCTGGTGGATTATGACTGGCAGTTACCATGATGCCGCTAAAGCAATTGAGATGACGTACCGCATACGATAACTCTGGTGTTGGTCTGAGTGCATCAAACACATAAGCCTTAATCCCGTGGGTTGCGAGTACTTTTGCTGCTTCCATAGAAAATTCCGGCGATTTAAACCGTGAATCATAAGCAATCACGACGCCGCGTTTTTTCGCTTCTTCACCATTTTTCTCAATGTAGTTACTTAAACCTTTCGCCGCTTTACGGATTGTATAAATATTTAAGCGATTCGTTCCTGGTCCTAATTCCCCGCGCATACCGCCGGTACCAAATTCAAGGTTTTTGTAGAAACTGTCTTCTAACTTCTTCTCATCATCTTTCATTTCATCTAACTGTTGTTTTAATTCTGCGTCAAGCTGTTCTGCTTGTAGCCATTTTTCATAAGCTTGTTTATAGCTCATTTGTTTCGCCCCCTAAACAATTGATAGTGCTTACACGTCTTTATTATACCAGAAATAGCTAACTTGTGAATAAAAAAACGAAAAGAGTTACCGATAAGGTAAATTCTTTTCGTTTTTACTTTATTTGATGATCAACATGCATGATTGTTCGTGTTTTTTTACTTTTCTTGTTTCAATACCGCAACACCAAATGGTGCGAGGTTTAAGTTGTCTGTTACTGTTTCATCCGTCAACAGCTCCACATACGCTTGGTCGAGTCTGACTGTCACCGCAGTAGGGTTAAAGTTCATCACAAAAATATAAGCCGCTTCATTACTTTCACGTTTACTTACCTGAACACCCTCAGGTAGCTCACCTGAAAAAGCAGGTGTGATATTCAGTCTATCGATTAACGACCGGTAAAAATCTTGTTGGAACCTAAGCTCAAATCGAGCCGCTTGATAATAAGCTTGACCTTCACCGAGCGTATTAACCGTCAGTGCTGGGTAGCCTTGGTAAAAGTCTTGATCATACGTCATCAACGTAGCTGCTGTTTCAGTATGGGCCAGGTCACATAATTCTTTAATGCGATATGTGCCATTTAAAGCTAACGCATTACCGACTAGTGTCGTAGCAGCATTGTATTCCCCGTCACTTAACGCATCGATTTCTTCTGACCAAATACCTAACGTCGTTCTTAGTGGTCCTGGGAACCCGCCTAAATGGGTCAAGTCTGTTTCATTCACAATCCCTGACCAGTAAGTGGAGACAAATGTGCCACCCTTTCTTACATAGTCTTCAATTTTCTCACCGACTCCACTTCGAACCATATACAACATCGGAGCAACAACGAGTGTATAAGGCGATAAATCACGTTCTTCGCTAATCACGTCAACATTAATGCCAAGCGCGTGTAAAGCACGGTAATGTTCTAATACAGTTTCCTCATAGTGGACGCCGATATTACGCGGACCTTGACTGTCGTTAATAGCCCAGCGGTTTTCCGTATCAAAAATAAGCGCCACTTTCGCATGAATCCGTGTGCCAACCACTTCTTTTAAAGCTTCAAGTGAGTGGCCCACTTCCGTCACTTCTTTAAACACACGGGTATGTTCATGACCCACGTGGTCAACGACCGCCCCGTGGAATTTTTCACTGGATCCTCTACTTTTACGCCACTGGAAATATTGGACCGAATCAGACCCATGGGCGACTGCTTGAAGTGAACTTAAGTGATGCATGCCTGGCTTCTTTAGCTTACTAATGTCTTGCCAGTTCGTTAGACTCGGTGTAGATTCCATTAATAAGAACGGTTTCCCATCTTTTAATGACCGGAACCAATCATGATTCATTGCCGTATAGCTCGCCACCGTTAAATCATCTTTAGCCTCGTGCCAAGTAGGATAAGAATCCCATGACACGATATCTAAATCATCTTTAAATCGGTCATAGTTTAAGCCATCAAATAATTCCATAAAGTTTGCGGTGACTGGAATCTCTGGATTTTTCGCCTTAAGCGGTTTGACTTCATGACGATAAAAATCTAGCGTTTGATCGGTGACAAATCGCTTCCAATCAAGATTTTGGCCGTGGACAAAGGTTTCGCCGTGCGGCGCTGGTGATTCGACTTGAGTAAATGATGTATACGTATGACTCCAAAACGTTGTCCACCATGCTTCGTTCAACTGATCAAGTGTGCTATATTTTTCTTCAACCCACTCGCGGAAGGCTTGTTGGCAATAATCGCAATGACAATCGCCACCATACTCATTGGAAATATGCCAGCCTAACACTGCCGGGTGGTTGCTATAGCGTTCTGCTAACTTTGTATTCATGATCGTTGTTTTCTCGCGGTACACAGGTGAGGTGTAACAATGATTATGACGCATGCCGTGTAAGTTACGCTTACGGTGTTCGTTTACCCGCAACACTTCTGGATATTTTTCTGACATCCACGTTGGACGAGCACCGGTCGGTGTCGCTAAAAAGACGGACACGCCATTGTCGTATAACCGGTTAATCACTTCATCTAACCACTCAAAATCAAATACCCCTTCTGTCGGTTCTAATTTAGCCCATGAGAAAATCCCGACCGACATGACATTGACTTTTGCTTGTTTCATTAAGCGTAAATCTTCCTCAAATATTTGCGGATCATGGGCCCATTGTTCTGGGTTATAATCCGCCCCGTGTAACATCACAGGTTTTTTTGTTACTGATTGACACATATTATTCACCTTCATTTTCTTATATAATTAACTCATTGACAAAACGTCAGTTATTCCGTTCACTTTTAGTATAAAGCGCTTCCTAACTGATTAATAGGGGGAAAATAATCTACTCAAGGTTCAGATTATTAAACTTTTTCATCCCATTAATCTTTTTTGTGTGTATCACGGTACTGTTTCGGTGTCATCCCCGTCTTCGTTTTAAAGGTTGAGACAAAATGACTGACCGCATTATAACCGACCATCTCGGCAATTTCTCTTAACGTGAGCGTGACATCCGTCAATAAGAGTCGTTTGGCTTCACGCATGCGCAGTTGAACTAAAAAGGCATACGGACTAAGACCGAAGGTCTCGTGAAATAACTTATTGATATGTTGCGGACTTAAATGCGCATGGGCACTCATTTCTTGCAGGCCGATATTGTCCTGGAAGTGCGCTTCTAAAAAGTCAACAATTGGCCTGACCCGGCTAAACGATTGATTCTTTGTTAGAGCTGATTCAATCTCTCCGTATTGTTTAATGGTCATTAAAATGTCATACATATAACTCGAGCGAATAAAACTTTCACTGATCGTCTCTTCATGTTGATCCTTTAAAAAGCGAAACACGCGGTCAATACTTGTTTTAAAGACACCGGGAGTCTTTTCTTGATAAACGGCCGCTTGATTCATGGCAAGTACGTCTAAAATTTTATCAACAGCTTCACCACCAAACGTTGCATACACGGTTGACCACGTCTCTGTTTTATCATAATTCGGATGATAACTATGCGCTGTATACGGCGGCAGCAACAACCCTTCTCCTGGTTTTAGCGTAATCGTTTGATCGATACACGTAATGACCCCTTCACCTTCAATTGTTTGAAGCCAGTGATAGTAGGGGTAACCTTCCGGGCGTTCAAAGTCCAGTTCTTTCGGGTTATACCCAATCGAATCTAGATAAATCGGTACGTTATGATGATCGGTATACGTATACCTAATTTTCTTCTCCATCGTTCACATCCTCATCCCTCTATTAGGTTGACCCATACTGTCTATTTTTTAAATTTTGCTAGATGGGGGTCACATAGATGCCCCTTATGTTCTTAGTATAACTTATTAAGTTATTTTAACAAAGACCTTTGGCTCTAATCGCTTGTTTCAACACCATTTGACCATTAATTCGATAATCTTCTTAAAACAGCCTAGTCAAACGTGTGAATATGTTTTAAAATAGACATGTTAAAGACCGAAACATAAAGGGAGCGAATGTGGTGACAAATAATCAATTGAAAGATGAAGTAAAAGTATTTAGTTTAAGTTCAAATAAGCCATTAGCTGAGGCGATTGTTAAAGAACTAGGCATTGACTTAGGGGATTGCACAATTAAGACGTTCAGCGACGGCGAAATACAAATCAATATTGAGGAAACCGTACGTGGATACGATACTTACATCATTCAATCTACTAATGATCCGTCGGATCAGCATTTAATGGAAACGTTAATTATGTTAGATGCCTTTAAGCGCGCATCAGCCAAAACCATTAACGTTGTTATGCCTTACTTTGGTTACGCGAGACAAGACCGTAAAACGCGCTCACGTGAACCGATTACCGCTAAATTGATTGCTGATTTAATCGAAAAAGCAGGCGCTACTCGTGTAATGGCGATGGATTTACATGCGACACAAGTACAAGGCTTTTTCGATATTCCAGTGGACCACTTAAATGGGCAACCGATTTTAGCTGATTATTTTATTGAGAAAAACTTAGAAGATGTCGTTGTCGTGGCACCGGATCATGGCAGTGTTAAACGTGCGCGCTCATTTGCGGAAAGACTCAACGCACCAATTGCGATTCTTGACCGCCGTGGACCACGTGACACAGTTGAACATGGTCACTTATCGGTCGTAGGTGACGTTGAAAACCAAACGTGTATCCTAATTGATGACATTGTCGATACTGGCCGACGCATTTCTACTGGCGCTGAAGTCCTGATCAAAACAGGCGCAAAAGAAGTCTATGCGACCTGTACGCATGCTGTTCTATCAGGTATTGCCAAACAAAATATTGAGTTGTCTCCGATTAAAGAACTCGTTGCAACAGATACGATTAATATCTCAGAAGACAAACGCTTTGATAAACTAACCGTTCTTTCAACCGCTGAACTATTCGCCGAAGCGATTCGTCGCGTACACTTTGAAGAACCTGTTAGTCCATTATTTAATTACTAATTCATTTTAAGAGAAGATGCCCCAGCATCTTCTCTTTATTTAACTATATTGTAAGCGCTCTATTATTTGTTTGTATGTTTATTTTTTTATTCTTGTCCAACTTTTTTATCGCCCACCACTTAAGCCGTCGCACACGTCTCAATAATACAATTATATCCAAAATGTTATATATGATTTCTTTACTTTTTCATACTGAGAATCCTTTTTGTTCTTATTTTATCGCTTTCATGTTAGAATGACATTAAGACATAATACGAGGAGAGATTACATGGACAAGAAACGTTTAATTATTTATCCGCTATTATTTTTAATTACCCTCGCCATTGCCACCCTTGGCTTTACTCGCTTTGGTTTCGATGGTCTGATTCTACCGATGGGGGTTACCTATCTCTATTTCACAATGATCTTCCTCATTGCGACCGCTATTAAAAACAACTCCATCGTTGATATCGGTTGGGGTATGGGTTTTGTGATTGGAAGTTGGGTAACATTACTTACGACAGAGTCTCCCACAACGTTATCTTATATCGTCGTTGCTTTTATCACATTCTGGGGCTTAAGGCTAAGTATTAGATTGTTACGTCGTAACTACGGGAAACCTGAAGATTTCCGCTATCGTCAGTGGCGCGAGGAATGGGGAGACAATGTTGTCCTGATTGCCTTCTTCCGGGTATTCATGGTTCAAGGCATTATTAATTTCGTCGTTGGCTCTGCCGGTTACGCGGTTATAAAATATAATACGTTTGATTTTACTGGTGTTGGTCAGTGGCTTGTTTATATTGGCTTAGCCATTGCTTTTACCGGACTATTCTTTGAAGTTGTTGGCGATGAACAGTTACGTCAACATATTAAAAAGGGCACACGGACGTTGTTACAGTCTGGCCTTTGGTCAGTGACCCGACACCCGAACTATTTCGGCGAGATTCTCATTTGGATTGGCCTTTACATCGCTGGTCTGTCCATGCTTGTGGCGGATGAGATTTCCGTTATCTTCTATGTTTCACTCATTCTTTCACCTGTGATTATGAGTACGGTTCTAATTAAAATCTCGACACCGCTCCTAGAAAAAAACATGGAAAAATATGATGGCTGGGAAGACTATAAAAAACGCGTACCAATGATTTTCCCTTGGGGGAAAACGGACGCTTAAATACGATGACAACAGATGACGGTCACAGTGCCGTCATCTTTTTTTGTCTACCTTCGTCTGTTTATAATGCGGGAACATTAACGACATAATACCTTGCCTATTTTTTCACATTTTAAACAGGTTACTTTTTTGCTTGAAAATCAGCGTGAATCCGATATAATAGGAACGTTGCACAAAAATGTGTACACGTGGTTCGCAATCATCCCACGTAAAAAAACTAGCAGGAGGAATAAAAATGTTGAAAACAAAATCTTTAGTCACCAATGCGGTGATCGCAGCTCTTTATATAGCGATCTCGCTCGTACTCGAACCACTCAGTTTCATGAGTGTTCAGTTTCGTGTACCAGAAATGTTTAACCATTTGGTCATCTTTAGTCCAAGATACTTTTTTGGGATTGTTATGGGGGTTTTTATCACCAACCTCTTTAGCCCACTTGGCGTGTATGACCTGTTCTTTGGCGTGGGTCATTCCATCATATCACTCGGCTTACTCATTCTCATTCGCCGTTCAGTGAAAAACGTGAAAGCTTTGCTTGTCATTAATACGGTGATTTTTACTGCGACGATGGCGATTATCGCGCTTGAGTTATATCTCGCACTAGAATTACCTTTCTGGGCTACTTATTTAACGACAGCCCTTGGCGAATTTGGTGTAATGGCGATTGGTGCACCAGTGATGTACACCTTAAATAAATCACTAAACTTCAACAAAATTATCGAACAACCCTAATGATTGCCTTGTTTCTATAATAGAAATGAAGATTGGCTTGATGATGATCATAAAACCATCCGTTTTTTAAGTTAAAGCGGGTGGTTTTTACTGTTTATAAACAAAAAAAGCCTCCCCTGGCACAATACCATCACCGATCACCTCTTGTTAATCGGATGACGACATGTTAAGTACCTAGGGAGACTTCTTTAATGATTATACAATTTTTTTCAATGGGACCACTTAATTGCTGTTAAAAAACAAGGCATTAATCCACTTTTGAAAAATCCCCTCGTCTTCTGGTTCTAAATCTTCTAACCCTTCGTGATACACCTGGTAATGATTTTTCCCATCATGCTTAGCCGCATACATCGCCTGGTCTGCCCGGCGAATGAGAGCTTCTTTCGTTTCACCATGTTCAGGATATAGACTGATGCCAATGCTGGCGGACACTTTTAGTTCATGTGATCGAATAAATACCGGTGATTGTAAGCTGTCAAGAATGCGTTCGGCAATGGTTTCGATTTCTTGTTGTTCTGTCTCTTCAAACACAACGATAAACTCATCTCCACCGAAACGCGCAATCAAGTCTTCTTCCCTGACACAGTCATCCAGTCGCTTAGTAATCTCGACGAGATACAAATCACCCACCTCATGGCCAAGTTCGTCATTAATCGCTTTAAAATCATCTAAATCTAAAAACATCATAGAGAATGGATGACCGTGACGTTTAGAGCGTGCGAGGGCTTTTTTAATATGACGATCCAACATTTTACGATTCGGTAAATCCGTTAAATCATCAAAATACGCCATTTTTCTTAACTGATGTTCTAACGTTTTTTGTGCCGTCACATCAACAAACTTCCCGTAAATTTTAATAATCCTACCTTTGTCATCGGCGATCGGCTTGGCGATTTTTTGAATCCACTTCTCTCCCTCGGTCGGATGAGTGATCCGGAAAGTGTGATCAACACTGACGCCTTGAAATAATAACCGGTGATGGTCGACAACATCAGCTAAGTCATCTGGATGAACAAGCTGATGCCATAAGCGCCCATCTTGGTTAAACTGTGCTTGCGTATAACCAAATAACCCTTCGACACCAAGCGAGTAGTAAAACGCGAGTTGTTTAACATCTTCAATATAAAGCGTTGCCCCGTCAAACGCATCAAAGAAAGCTTCATACTCCGCTTTATCGCGTTCTGCTTCTGATAAAGTTTCCCTTAAGAGAGCAACATCGTTCGTTTTTGCACTAAGGGCTTGACTCATGTCATCGATCTGCTTCGTCTTTTCACGGTGATAATAACCGCTTAAACCCAAAACAATGAGTGATAGTATCACGGTGACAATTGATGATATAAATGTTGATATCGCGATGAAACAAACTAACCCGATGATACTTTTGTAAGCGTATTGATTTAACCATGGTTTCATGATGTCTATCTCCTTCATCGTATATAAAATGAACAGGTTAAATAAGAAAAGTTTCCTTTCTTTTCTCTCTTTCTTTTGTCAATATTAAAATTTTATCAGCAAATAATGAAAATGCAAACAAAATCGTTAAAAAAGTCCCCATTATTTTAAAGATTATTCTTTTTAGCCGTTTGGATCACAATAAGCCCTTTCATCCCATTTACAATTGTGTTTAAACTCGCTACAATAGGGAACGTTAAAAGTATAAACATCCATACGATAACGGCAAAATATTTGAAAAAGTATGACGCAAAGCTACGGATCTAAGGAGTCTCCCACTCTATGACCGCCGAGCTACCTATGGAATGGTAGGATGATTTATCTTTTGAATCACATTATCGGAAGAAGGGATTCAAATGCCAACGATTTTAATCGTTGATGACTCTCGTTTTATGCGACAATGGCTAAGGCGAATCATTCAACAACAGAAAGCGTACACCATCATTGAAGCTAGTAACGGAAACGCAGCCGTTCAACTATACAAAGACAATCATCCCGATCTTGTCTTAATGGATATGATCATGCCACAGATGACAGGACTCGTTGCTTTACAAGCCATCATTGATTATGACCCTAAGGCAAAAGTAATGATGTGTTCCTCTATGGGGACAAAACAGCACGTACGAGAGGCCCTTCATATCGGTGCTAAAGACTTTGTCGTTAAGCCCTTTTTTGATGCCCTCCCGAACGGGTTCATAAACTTCTTTATCACTCAAGTCATTAATTTTTTCCACTAATCGCTAAGATTAGTGGTTTTTTACACATAACAATTAGTCATATCCACCTATCTGTAGTATACTTATACGTAACTATTCTAACGAGATGCGAGGTGATACCCATGCCGAGTCAACGTTTTCACTCCCTTACTAAACATGAACTGTTAGCGCTTTATGATTTAAAAGATTTTGCGATTATTATTTTTGACGAGACACTCACTTTAACATCTATTTCACATACAAGTCCACCAATTAAACAGTGGTTCTTAAAACATAACCTGTCGAGCCCTATCCATATTCAGGAGGTGCTTGACTTAAATGATACGGCTTACGATATGTTAACGACTTCTCTACATACAGATGGTAAGTACACCTTAACAGCTCCAGCCATACATGAACATGACACATGGGTGACGGTTCAATTGGAAACGGTCCAATTAAAAAATACCGTCGCTATTATCGGTACTTTCCATCTCTATCAAGACGTGATGACACTTCATTCACTCGCTAAAAATGTGCTCTATCACGAAACACCTAACGGTGTATTCACTTTGAATAATGAGGGTCACTTGATTTATGCGAATGCGATTTCGAAAGAACTTTTTCATCATACCGACGCATCAAGTGAAGGGTTACATTTTCTTGATATCATTAGTACCAAGGACCATAAAAAAGCACAGTTAGCTTTTAATAAAGTGATAAGTGGTAATACAACGGAACTTGAATTAACTGGTCTTACGAAAGACCACCAACAAAAACAGCTGCACATAAAAGCCATGCCACTGTCAAAACACGGTGAGATCTATGGTATCGTTGGACTGTTACGTGATACGACCGAAACGTATCGTATGAAAGAGCGATTAAAACAGTCAGAAGTCGAGTACCAATCGTTGTTTAAAGAAAACGTGGATGCGGTGATGACCTTTGACTTAGACGGACATTTTACTGCCTTAAATGAAGCTACCACTAAACTCACCGGTTATCACCGAAGCGATTTACTTGGTCGAACATTTAACTTTCTTATTGAACCAGACTTACTTGCCCGAACACTCACGAACTTCCATGCGACCGCAAACGGTCACTCGATTGAATATGAAACAGTCATTCAAACAAAACAAGGCACAAAACGGACGTTGAATATCACCTTGATTCCGATGGTGATTGATGATCATGTGCACGGCATTAACTGTATCGCTAAAGACGTGAGCGAAAAGAAACGTCTGAATGAAGAGTTACGTTATTTCGCCTATCATGATCATTTAACGGGGTTAAAAAATCAAATCGCTCTCTCCAAAGATATTGATCAACTCATTAATGATCCTATCATCACATCCTTTGGGCTTTTGTTCATTGATTTGGATCGCTTTAAACTGATTAATGACACCCTCGGTCATGCGAAGGGTGATGAGTTATTAAAGAAAATCGCGAAGCGGATTCTCACGACTCAAGTAGACATGCGCCAATTTTACCGCTATGGTGGTGATGAATTTATTATTGTCTATCAAAACGCACACATAAAAGATGTCGAGCGCTATGCGAACGAGTTGATTCACTTAATGAGTCAGCCGTATGTGATTGATGGCATTGATATCGTCAACACACCCACCATCGGTGTGAGCTTTTATCCAGACGATGCATTAACTTCTGAACAACTCGTGAAAAAAGCTGATCAAGCGATGTATCATGCCAAAAATATTGAACGGGGCACGGTTCAGTTCTATCAAACGAATCTTCCCGTTCAAATGGAAGGGATATTAGAAATAGAATCATCTTTGCGTAAAGCGATTGAACACGATGAGTTTGTCTTACATTATCAACCACAAATCGAAACAAAAACAGGTGTCATCCACGGGGCGGAAGCTCTTATTCGCTGGGAATCACCAACACGTGGATTAATTCCACCGAACGTCTTTATTCCACTGGCGGAAGAAACAGGACTGATTATCCCAATTGGGGAATGGGTGATTGAAGAAGTTGCCCGAACGATCCGTTCATTAAAAAAAGCTGACATTATCCTTCCCATCAGTATAAACTTATCTATTCGTCAGTTTTACCAGCGTAACCTTGTCGAACGGATAGAAACAATTTTAAAACGTTACGACGTGGACCCTTCACTGATTACGATTGAAATTACTGAATCGATGGCGATGGATGCCGCAACGGCCCTTGTGATTTTACAAGAGTTAAAAGCGCTTGGTGTAAAGATTGCCATTGATGATTTTGGGACTGGTTATAGTTCATTAAATTACTTGAAGCAATTTCCGATTGATTATTTAAAAATTGATCAGTCGTTTATCTTTGATATTTTAGATGACCGTGACGACCGGGATATTACTGATTCGATTATTTTACTTGGTCATCGTCTCAATATGTCACTTGTCGCTGAAGGCGTCGAGACCAAAGCCCATGTTGAATTATTACGCGGGATGCACTGTGATATACTGCAAGGCTATTACTTTAGTAAGCCAGTACCTAAAGATGCCTGATCGACTTTATCACAACCTATGAACACACTTAACCATCCCCCTCTTTTTTTATCATTTTAAACGATTTTAAAAGCACTGCCTGAGTCATCAGACAGTGCTTTTTGTTTGGGTTATTTTAAGCTTTTTCTGTCATTGTTTTTTAACGTGCTACTCGATCTTAATAGAAGAGTTCATCAAGTGCTTGTTGGTGATATTGATTGATTTTTTCTGTTAAGTCAGCAGAAATATCATATGGATTCACATCACCATTAATTGCTGCAGCTTCAATATCTCCATATTCACCACCGAAGTAAACTTCATCTAAGAACGTTTGGAATCCTGCATCGCCGCGCCACCTAATGGAACCGGTGATTTCGCACGTGCTAAGAAATCATCATAATATTGTTCTTCAGGAAGTAATTGACGTAAGCGATCCCATGTTGCGGCATCATCAACGATTGGTAAGCCGTCTGGATGAGTAAATACTTTCGTACCGTCTTCTCGCGTTAACGTTTCAAATGCTTCTAACTTCGCATCCCAACCTTCTAGACCCCAACCGAAGAATTTAAGTAATTCATAAGCTTCACGTGGGTGTTCTGTCGCGGCTGAAATCGAACCAAAGTCAACAAAGGCTGGTTTGTTTTCTGTTGAAGCTTCGTCACCTTTTGGCACAACGTAAGGGACCCATTTGATCCCTTTATCGACAAACTCATCTGTCTTAAAGAGGTCCACTGTCCACCATGCATCCATTTGCATCGCTACGCGACCTGATGAGGCAGCCCATAGTAAACGGTCACCAAAAGCAGCTTCTGCTTCATCTGTATCAAAGAATGGCGAGTGGTTACCATTACGCACAAGTTCAGCATGGAGCGCTAAAGAATCATCCACCAACCAGTGAGGTCATACTTTTCTCCGTCCCAACCAAATTCACCAATATTGTCACCGTTCACAATCGGTCCCATTGTGACAAGTTTAGTGAAAGTATTGTATCCAAAGATGCCTTCTTCAGGCACGGTCATTGTTTTAATTAAGTCAATCATTTCATTCCATGTCCAATCCGGTGATGGCATCTCAACGTTTTGTGCTTTGAAGAGATTTTCATCTAAGAAGATTGTGTACGGTAAGTAACCGGCAGGTGCGGCCATTTTACGTTCACCATCAAAATATCCTTGATCTTTCAATGTATCTAAGATCATATCACTTTCTGGATCACTTTCAAATAACTCAGTAAAGTCACCTAACCACATGTTTCTAATGGGCACATCGACGTTACCTAAGTACCAGAACACATCTGGTAAGTCACCTGTTGATGCGAGGTTTGTTAAATGGTCATTCCAACCTTCTTGTTCAAGTTGATGCAATTCTACTGTGATGTTTGGATATTTTTCCATAAACTTCTCAGCTAAGAATTGTTGCAGTTCAAAGTTTTGCCATGACGCATACGTTAACGTAATGTCCTCTTCTGTCATTGGCGGTAAGCCAGCTGGTTCATCTGTTCCTTCATCGTTACCTTCATCACTGCCACCATCTGTTTCAGCATTCGAATCGTTACCACCATCATCGGCAGCACCATCATCTCCACACCCTGAAACTACTAACACTAAAGCCATCAATACCGACAAGATCAAAAGCCATGATTTTCTCGTCATTTTTACTTCCCCCATTCTTTAATGGAATTTAATTTATATCACAGGGCGAAATTATTCGCCCGTAATACCAGTGTTGTCGACACTTTCAACGAAGTATCGCTGTAAAAAGAAATACGTAATAAGGAGTGGTAAAATGCTGACCATCGTACCGGCCATCTTAATCCCCTCATTAATCTTGTTTGGTCCTGCTTCTGTGGCAGGATAGAGTGTTTCATAGTTTTGACTAAACGACTGTAACTGTAATAAAATCGTCGTTATATCTGTGCTCGAACTCGTTAAATACAGCGAGGTTAAATACGTTTCATTCCAATACCAGACAAATGAGAATAAGAACGAGACGATAAAGCTGGTACAGCCATTGGAATCGCAATTTTAAAGAAGTTAGTAAATTGACTCGCCCCGTCAACTTCAGCCGCTTCATAGAGCGACTTCGGTGTTTGTTTAAAGAACTGATAAAAAATCAGAATGAAAATGGTACTGTTTAACCCTTGCCCAAGTCCGGCGGGAATAATAAAGGCTAAGATTGAACCCGTTAAACCTAAATCACTAAATAACCGGTAAGTCGGCATCATGGTAATTTGCGGCGGGACGATAAAGCTAAAAATCATCAGTCCAAACCAAAACTTTTTAAGCGGAAAGTCAAAACGACTAAATCCGTATCCAACAAGGGACGCAATCATCACTTGTAAGATGGTTGGAAACAGCGCAATCTGTAAACTTCCAAGTAAAGCCGGTCTAACGTTTAAGACTTCATACGCTTGTTTATAGTTAGTCATGTAGACGCTGGAAGGAATCCAGTTAATCGCCGTATCAAGTAAATCATTTAATGACTTCATACTCGTCACAAACATATAGAGAATCGGATATAAGTACACAAAGCCAATCCCAAGCAGTAACGTATAAATCACAAATTTTAGTAAGAAACCTTTACGATCATTAAACCCGAGGAAGAAGTGTTCCATTCTCAGTTTAATTAAGCGCAGTTTTTGTTTGGTGTTTAGTGTGTCATTCTTAAGAATAGTGACAACACTGGTTGCGTTTTTTGCTGACAAGTGAATCTCCTCCTCACGCTCGTGTTGATTTCTTTTCTCTAAAGACTAAGAATATAATCAGTAACATTAACGCAATAATCACCGCATACATCCAAGCCATCGCAGAAGCAAAGCCATACCCTCTTGTTGCATTAAACATATTGGCATAAATCAAATCAATGATCGGATTCTGCCCACTGTTCGCCAGTGAAATAAGTGTATACACAAGATTAATTAATATAATCGGCTTGATTGTTGGTAAGGTAATCTTCCAGAAACATTCCCAACTCGAGCCCCCATCGATCTTCGCTGCTTCATAAAGATTCGGATCGATTTTTTGTAGCGAGGCTAAGAATAACAGAATCTGTACTCCTGAATACCAAAGAATCGTAATGATTTGATTAAACAAGTTACCAACGACTTCCGCAAAGAAGTTTGGTAAGAAACTTGTTAGAATGCTCATAATCACGTCTTGGTCTAACATCGGTATCGCAGTAGCTCCCTGATCAACCAGTTGGTTGATCACCGGGCCACTAGCGACAATAACCGGTAAGAAAAAGATGGTTCTAAATAGTCCTTTAAATTTCACGTCTTGATTCAGTAACATCGCAATGACTAACGCAAAGACGACGATGACAGGAATCCGAATCAATGTATCCACACCAAAGCTAAATAATTCCGTAATGAAAAACATATCTTGTAGCCACACATCACGGTAGTTATTAAAGCCGACATAAATGAACTTTAATCCGAGTGGGGTAATTCGCATATTGTTGAGACTATAGTAGAAACTTTGAATCATTGGGTACAAGACTAAGACTAAAAACCCGACGAGCCAAGGTAAAATAAAGAGATACCCATAAATTGTTTCACGTTTTAATTTCATTGTCCTGTCACCACCTTGTAACTCATTGCTTCAATCGTTTCTGATCCACTGTTTAAGGTTTGATCCGCATAGTTCACATAAACAATGGTGCCGTTATCATACGTCACTGTTGTTAATTTACCTTCACGTGTGTAATCATCAATCATCGCGCCACTTGTCGCGTCATGTACCGCACTTAATTCATCATAATAGTGTTCAATCGTTTCTTTATAACGATCATACTGCGAACTATAAATCCATGATGAATTTGTATTAATCAATGCTTGCGGTGACTCTGCCGTTAATAAGAAAGATGGATTCAAGCCTTGTTCAACTAACTGTAAGAAGAATTCATCTTGATTCGCTTGGAAGTTAACATACTCTGAGTAGAGCGGCATCGTTCCACTTAACACGAGTGACAAGAACGGGATATCTTCGTCTGTGAACACATAGTTTGACGATTGGACCGGTGTATTCATAAACGCATCCGTGCTACCCCACAGGTAACTAAACGGTTGATCTAATACTAAGTCAAGTGATGCACTATAATCTTCTACAACCGGTTGATACGTATTTTTCGTCGTCATTCGGTCGAATTCTTTGCTGCCTTCACTGTAGCTAAATAATGTATGGGTAATGCCTGACAACATCACACCGCTTAATTCTTGATCAAGATAATCCTCTTTTAAATCGGTTAGTAAGTCAGCACTTGTTTCTGGATGTAAGTAATGGAAGATATCGTACACATTGCCGTAGACTTCTTCTTCATACCGACGTTTATTGAATTTACGCATGACTTTAAGCTGCGTATTTGACAACTCTTCTGTATTAATGCGTAACCCGTCGTGTTTCAAGTACAACGCAATCCCTTTATCCTCGAGTGATTGCTGAAAGGCGGTAAGTGATAGATCATCATCTAACGCATTGTTTGCTGCTACATGTCGAATCGGTAAGCCGCCATAAGGGCCACCGTCTTGCCAACCAGTAAAGACAGACATCAATTGATCGCGACCGTTCGCCTGAATATCTGAAAGAATCTCTTCTGCCTGTTTAAACGTCGTCATCGGAATGGTTTTCTTAAACAGTAAGCCGTCTTCAAGTTCGGCACCTAAAAAATCGGTACGCAGTTTAAAGTCACTTTCTGTCACGTTAAGTAAATCATTTTCTAGTAAATACTCACGGTATTCTTTCGCCAGTCCGACATAATCAGCCGCATCACCAGAGACAAAATTAAAATGCACTTTAACATTAAAGTCATTACGCGTCCGTTGACGGACGACCATCGTCCCCGACTCTTGTGAAGTCGGTTGGTTGTAGACTTGACGGTAAATGAATTTTGACGTGATCCAGTTGTACGGTAAAATGGCGCCGTTTGGATAACTTTCAAGCTTGGCACTATATTGACCTTCTTCAATAATGCCGATATAACCCATTTCAGTATCGGTGTGTACCATACCATAAACTGGCATCAAGATTTTTTCGGTATCGTTAAATGGGTTCATCCCATTAAAGAGCGATAACACAAACGGATCGTCTATTCCCACATTTTCACCATAAATCATTTTTGAGTACGGTTGAGAGAACTTTCCGTTGTTATCATCCAAGTGAATCAGCGCCCCGGAACCATCCGGAATCATCATGTATCCTTCACGTTCTCCGAGAAGACTAGACCCTAGAAACGGATACACATAGATACTTGAGATTTTATATTGATCGGAAGACTCAGTAATGGATTCTTTCGGAATATCAACGGTAATACCTTTATCTGTTAAGGTAACTGACACGTCAAAACCAATCTCTAAATCAGGGTAATCTACTGAAGCCGTAAAGCCATCGGCCCTTGTTTCAACTGTTTTCTCTGGATTTTCAGAGTACATGTCGGCTTGATAAACGACAATGTTTGTCCCAACTAAATACTCCATGACGATGCCGGACTTCATAAAGTTCGTCCAAGACTCATTCCCACCAATGGGTTCTTCTACGGTTGAGTACATCACCGCACCTGTTTGTTTGTCTCTTAAAATAACCGAGAGATTTTCTTTCTTTTAAATACAATTCATAGTAATTATTTTCTGTTAAGACTGATGTCCTTGAATCGTTGCTTGTTTTTTTTCGTAAACATGTTGAAGTTCTTTTACTTCATCCAGTTCCTCATCATCCACCTCAACAGCAGGTGGTGGCGTATTTTCTCCTGGCGGTGCTGGTTCTTCTGTCGGTGCTTCTGTATCAGGTTCAGCAACAGGTGGTACACCAGGGGACGCGACATCCCCACCCGGCGCATCACTTGAGAGGAAGGTGTACAGTAACCCGCCGAAAATGACGAGAAACAACACGAGCTTGATGATTGTTTTTATTTTCATTTCTTTTAAACGTTTACCTATTTTCAAAGCGATACACCCCCTCATTAAAGACTGACACGACGAACTGAATCATTTGGACAACAAGGATATAAATGATAAACAGTGAGAGCAACGTAATGATCATCATAAAGATCGTAATAAAGATAATCTTAATCGTTTCTCTAATCGTATAGTCATTCATTTCTTTAATCATCATAAAGATTAATACCGCGACCCACGCATAAATGAGCGTGTTAGCTAAGCTAAGTAAATACTGTTCATTCAAGGTTAAGACATTGCTGATCAAAATCGTCCACGGTTTGAATAAGAAGTATGGCATAAAGCTATAAACAAAACCGATAAAGACGTGTTTGAATTTCCCTTCCCCGTCATTGATTGTTGTAATTAAATAATTCGATCCAACAACGAGTGCAAACAATCCAAAGAATAGAGCAGTATCCATCCCTAATGCATATTCACCTTCGATAACATTACGGAAAATAAACCCAGTATAGTAACGATCGATAATATATATCACATAAAGAATGATTAACCAAAAGCTGGCCGAGAACACACTCCCTTTATTTTCATACTGAATACTATAAAGTGTATCTAAAGGATGTTTGATCATATGGCGAATAAACGCGACATCTTGGAAGAATTTCAATCGATACTTTTGTGTTAACTTATCCAACAATGTTTTCACAGTTTTCGTCTTACATTCAAAGTATCCATAGACTTTGACGAGAACAACGATCAGACAATGATAAAATCAAGGTCATAATATGTTCTCTCATCCATAAATTCCGCACTTCCCAAAAAGCATTACTGTAACCGGTAATATACTTAGCCTGACGGAAAGCGGTCAGCGCTTCACTGTATTGTTCTTCTTTATACAAAGCTTCGCCAAGTCCCTGATAGGCAAAGTCAAACAAACCATTTAACCGAATAACTTCTTCCCACGGACCTTTACTCGCTTCATAATCCCCGTTTTGATATAAGTACAAGGCTTCATGAACTAAGTCCGCAAATTCCGTCGGTCTAAACAATTGAATTTGATTACGATCACTATCAAGGCATAAAGATGGTCATTGTCATCCACCGCAAGGGCTGATAAGCGTCTGAATAAACCGACGCGCTGCCGACCATCATCTTGGCCACCAAAAACAAAGAGTAAATTTCCTTCGGATGTGTATTCATAAATAAAGCCATCTTCAGCCCCAACAAAGATATTTTCTAGACTGCCGATTTCAACTGAGACCGGAAAATCATCTTGGACCCGTGTGTCAAGAATATTACGTCCGGCGACGTTTAATTTACGCAAGGCTTGTACACGCTCACCTTGTGAGACATTGTAGACGAGGCCTTTCTCATCGATGTTAATATTTGTTGATGTGGACGGGACAACATCTAACATTTTATCTAACTGTTCTTCTGTAAAGATTAATTTTCTAAAGGCGGTTAGCGGGGAGACCGCTGTGGCATTCGGTGCATAGTACCCTAAAAATTGACCCGTATTCGCATTAATTTGAATGATCCCATTCGCATTTCCGCGTGAAATAATATAGACATTATCACGCCGGTCAACGGCAACTTTTTGCGGAACAAAGTTTGCTGTTTCACCGAATAGAATCCCTTCTGGTCGACCAAATTCATTGACGAGTTCACCGTTTTCAGTAAAGACAAACACTTTCATTTTGTTTTCGTCTGCGACATACACGAGGTCATCATGCGAAATAAATAACCCGGTCGGTTTTTGTAAAACATCTTCACCGAACGCACGAACAAACTCACCTGATTTGGTACCGACTAATATTCGGCCATTACCGGTATCGGCGACGTAGATAAAACCACTTCGACTAATTTTCATATCTTGTGCTTGTGTAAATAACTCATCACCAAACCGCACGATTGTTTCACTCACGGTATAGGCTGTTTGCGTTTCAACATAACGACCGTATCCGTCTTCGGTGAATGTTTTATAAGCTGTATTCGCCTGTAAAACATCAGCTGATTGAATGAAAACAATGAGACTAAGGAGAATGAGCGCTACTATCTTTTTCATCGTCATCATCTCCTTTATTTTAGTCCTGAGTGCGCCATCGTGTTCATAACCTTACTTTGTAAGAACACAAAGAGAATGAGGTTTGGAACAAACATAATCATCGAAGCAACAGCTGCCATCCCTTGACCAACGACCACGTTTGTCTGTGCCGCTAGCGTATTCATGAAAAAGGCCAGTGTCCGCATATTTTCACTTGTCGTATAAAGATTTGATGTCTCCATATCGTTCCATACAAGTTGAAAGGCTAAAATCGCCGCTGTAGCGATGGCCGGCTTAATCAATGGTAAGATGACGCGCCAGTAAATTTTAAAATCGGTGGCCCCGTCAATAACCGCCGCTTCAATCAATGAATCTGGGATTTGATCAATAAATTGTTTGATCAAAAACAATCCGACCGGCATCGCGACAAGTGGTAACACATGTGCAAAATACGTATCTTCAATGCCAATCGTTGTGACAGTTAGAAAACGCGGAATCATCACGCAATCGGCACAAACATGAGCGCCGTGTTATTCACTTCTAACAACATCTTCTTCCCGCGAAACTGTTTTTTTGATAACGCGTAACCCGCAAGGGTTGATAGTGCCAGTGATAAAAACACGACAATGACGGTAACAAAAAGACTGTTAAACACATAACGTGACAACGGAATGCCAGACTGTTCAGCGAGTTGTGCCAAGTTTTGAAAGTTTTCCAAGGTTGGATTACTTACAAAGAACCTTGGTGGGAATGCATATAATTCATCGAGCGGTTTAAAGGCATGATTAAAGATAAATATAATCGGCAAGGCCATAAAAATCGCAAAAGGTACTAAGAATATATAGAACTTCAATTGACTGACGTCAAATTTTTGTGGGTTAATCCCACTGCTTTTAAATGCCATACTATCCTTCCTTTCCTATGCCTCACTAAAGAGTTTTTTCGAGATGGTCGCAAACAGATAAATGATGAGTAAGAGCACGACCGATAAGGCAGCCGCATAACCCATTTCAAATCGAATGAAACCATAATCTTCAATGTGGTTAACCATTAACTGACCGGCATAAGACGGTGTTGGATTGGCGCCCGTCAACTGGACCCCAATCGCACCAGCATTAAATGTACCAACGATCGCCATCACTGCCCCAAACAACATTTGCGGTTTCATCGATGGAATCGTAATATAAATGAGTTCTTGAAAACGATTTTTAATCCCATCAATCGCCCCTGCTTCATATAAGGTTTGATCAATGTTTAAGACACCGGACATCATCGCTAAGAATCCGACACCCATACTACTCCACAAAGCAACGACAATCATAATGACTAAAATATAACGGGTGTCTTGTAACCAAATAATCGGTTCATTAATGACACCTAACGTCATTAAAATATGATTCGCATAGCCTGATTGGTTCCCACTAAAAATGACCCGCCAAACAACAGCCATCGCAATCCCCGCCGTCATAGATGGCGAGTAAAAAATAAGCGCAAATACTGTCCGTGGTAATTTCGGCAATTGGGCTAACACCCAGGCAAGGAGGAACGATAAAATGTAGCCGCCAGGCCCGACAATCACCGCAAATAAAATCGTATTAGGAAGCACATACTGCATAAAGATTTCATCTTGTGTTAATAAGTTAATGTAATTCATAAACCCTACAAAATTAGGTGTTTCAATCGTGTTAAAGTTCGTAAACGATAGAAAGATCGCCATCACAACTGGCACGACAATAAACAAAGTAAATAGTGTAAGGTAAGGTGCTAAAAATAGATAGGGACTTTTTTTATTTCCTTTCATATCTTAGATCCTCCTCCCTTAGTCTCGAATCGAAAGTTCTGGATTGGGATAAGGTTCAACAATAACCCCATCCACCATAAAGCCGAACTCCTCGAGTTTTCTTTCTGTTTCACGATTTACCCGTTTACTCGCAAGGTCGATCGCGGTTCTTAAATTCTCACCATCAAGAACGATGGCATTGTAAGCATTACTTAGTTCACGTTCGAGTAAATAACTACCTGGTACACGTGGTACTTCGGCAATCCACTCGGCTTGGTCTAAAATCACTTGTTTATGATCATGTTTCCACGGCAATTCTTGATAAGCTGAAAGATTCGCTGTATTCCACATATATTCTGGTCCGTAAGTGGTCTGAAGCGTATTACCAAAGGCGACTTGCGTATCCGCATTTGCCCACCATTTCATAAAGGCCCAGGCGTCATCAGTTTTTCCAGTATCTTTAAACATGATGTTACTTTCAGCGCCACCCGTTGACCAGCGCTCGATGTCACCCGATTCATTTTCAATTCCCGGAATAAGGCAATATCCCAGACGTTCTTAATTTCTGGTGCCGCATTTAAAATTAAGTTATACATATAGTAATCACTGATCCCAATCGGAATTGAACCATCTCTAAACTGTTGATAAAAACTTGGCACATCATACGGGACGTTATAAATGGTAAACATTTCGGTTAATAAGCGTACCCCTTCAATCGTTTGGTTATTATTCAATTCCGTTCTGTGAATCGTATCACCATAGAGTTGTCCACCGCTTTGATAGATGAGCGGCATTGTTCCCGCAAAGATTTTCATCCCCGGCATACCGGCCGTTGGATAGAAGAAGTTCATGCCTAAACGTTGCAGTCTGGTAAGTACGAACGTACGTCACTAATCGTATTTGGAATCGGTAAGCCCATGTCTGATAAAATATCTTCCCGGTAGAACATGACCCAGAAGTTCATTGTATCTGGAAGCGCATAAACCCCACCTTGAATTGTCGCTGGGACAAGCATACCTGGCGCAAAATCACTGGCCACGTCCTCGTAACCTTCTAACTGCGATAAATCTTCTAGTGCCCCGCGGATCCCTATTTCAAATGGTAACGCGTAGTTCACACCAAGCGCGACATCTGGTGCTTCACCTGCGGCATTAGCCAAGATGAGTTTATTTTGGTCAGGCATCATCGATAGGTCAACTTTCACACCGGTTTCTGATGTGAATGTTTCATCAATCAGTCGCTGCATAATTTCTACATATTGACGCGGACGATTGACCCATACTTGTAAGTTTTCATCATCTGTATTTGATACGTCATAGTCTTGTTCCCCAAAGGTATTCACAAATCGTTTAATACTGCCCCATGTTTTTTCAAACCACGAAGCCGATTGAGGTATCTCAACATCTTCTTGATAGAAGTAGAAACGATCAATGCCCATTCCGTTGTTATTCATCTCTTGCATCAAGTTTCCTAAGTAAGCGGTCACCGAGTTTGTTCCGGTGGCGAGCTCACCTTTTCGTTGAGCGAGTTCTCTTGGGTTAGCGATGAGACTTCTTAATTGTTCTTCTGCTACGCGTAAACCACTAAAGGCACCGACCTCTCCTGATGACGGGTTATACGACTTCATCTCTTCGTATAGGTTATTCATCCGATCAGCCCAGTCAGTCATTAATTCAAACACACCAGGAATGTAGTCATTAACATCAATATCACGGAACCGGTCAACATCTGGTCCGACGAGATTGGTGAGTTCTAATGATAACGCTTGAATTTCACGCGTAAGTTTCTCAATTTCTTCAAGCGCTGATTTAATCGGCGCAATCGAAATTTGAAAACTGACATCATTGACGCCTTCTTCTAAGTACACCGTTAACAACTCATCCGCATCATCGACTAATGAGACATGTTGATAATTATTTTGATAAAAGAACGGATAATCTTTTAGTAACTCATGTGGGAATTCACCGTTAATCTGAATATTCATGAATACGGGAAAGTCCGCTTTTGCATCTTGTTGATAATTTAGTCCTAGATGATAAAACCCTGCTTCTTCAACCTCAACTTTGTAGTGAATCGTATCACCCGGTGTTTTAAATGAATCCGGATCGATATGATTTAGCACCCGTTTATCGCTGCTATAAGGAATTAAATTAACATTATAAGAACTGTTAGCACGTATAGCCGAATTGTTGCGTAAGTCAAGTTCATTGGCCGCTTCTACTTCGATAAAAGCATCACCTGTGACCGTCCCTCGTTCATACGATGGGACTTCTATTTGACTACTGATTTCAACTGATTTAATTAACAGGTTCCCCTCTGAAATGGTTAAAGCTAAATCATTGTTACCTCGTTCAAGTTTTACCATTAATGGTAAACTTGTCCGATAACTTGAATCAATCACGTATTTCATTTGCCAATCCTCGTATTTCATTGGCTGTGGAATAATCTCATTCCCGTATTTATCAAGTGGAATCTCCTCTGGATTTTTCCAGCCGTGTTCAAAAATAAGATTTTGCATTTCATAAAAGGGTGTCTCACCATTGACTGTCATCGAGAGCTGCGTAGGTAACACATTCTCTCCCTTAATTTTGTATTCGAAACCGATAATATAATACGCGGTTTCTGGTACGTCAACGGTCAGGGTACCGGTCTGGTCTTGATCAATAAAAATCACCGGTTCACCTTCGTAAGTGTCTTGTTGCTCACTGTTAAGCGCACTGACGTCATCAATGATAATTGGTGCCCCGCTATAATGCTCGCTTTCCGTTCCTTCTATATAACGGCTATAACGACCTTCTCTTACATCTTCTGTGATTAACGACTCCGCCGACGCGTCCCCCTCAGCTTCTACATGATGGATCGGTTGTAGTAAACCAAGGCCTAACCACACCATCAAGACACTACTGATGATGACACGGCTATCTCTTCTTCTTTTCAAAACCATCACCTCTAACTCATTCATAGTCTTTTACGATAATTCCGATAGGTTATCCGTATCTTTTTTTTCTATCGCTTATTCACTTATAAATATATACGTATATGTAAGCGGTGTCAATGATATATTAATAAATTATCTTAATTTTTTTTGATTTTAATTAACCTTTATGTTAATATGTTGGTGAAATAACTTATATAAAGTACACAATCACCCCATATTCAATTTTTTTATGTTAACTCACTTATTAACTAACTAAAAACGTAAGGAGAATAATTCTATGCAGGCTCAAATTGATTCCACCTCTTTACCGCTGTATGAAGCGCTGGCCAGTGAGGTTCGTTTAAACATTATTCGCTACTTATCCGAACAGCAACTGAATATTAAACAACTTGCCGAACGCTTAGACCTATCAAGTGCCATCGTTACCCGTCACGTCAGTAAGCTCGAAGAAGCTGGCCTTATCCGGACGGAAAAAACCAAAGGGAAATCAGGCATTCAAAAAATCTCAACGCTTGTCGTTGAGGATATTTATATTAGTTTCCCTAAGAAAGTGCAGGCCGCTTATGCTACCCATGTTGTCTCAGTCCCGGTCGGACACTTTACTGATTTTAACGTCTCACCGTCATGTGGTCTTGCCTCTACAAAAGACTTCATCGGACCGGTTGATCAACCGAAATACTTTTTATCACCGGACCGAATGGATGCGGGAATCCTTTGGTTCACCAAAGGTTTTGTTGAATACAAACTACCGAATTATTTAGAAGCGCATCAATCGCTCCAACAAATTGATATTTCATTTGAAATATCGTCTGAGTTTCCATTCGCTAATCCGCACTGGCCAAGTGATATTACTTTTTCACTAAACGGCATTGAACTAGGTGAATGGCAAAGTCCCGGTGACTTTAATGATGAACGCGGCCGACTGACACCAGACTGGTGGCCAGAGACAATTAATCAATATGGTTTACTGAAAACGTTACGGATTACCTCACACGGGACGTATATTGACGGAGATCCGATTTCTGAGATTACCACCAAAGCTTTTATGGACATCTCCGATGCGTGGTCCTTAAAATTCGAAGTCAAAGAAGAGGCGAATCACGTGGGTGGGTTAACGTTGTTCGGGAAATCTTTTGGTCATTTTGAACAAGATATCGTTGTTAAAACCTATTATCTCTAAAGAAAAACGATTAATCGGGCAACTTGTCTATACTTGTACGGTTAAGTCCTCCTAATAAAGTTGACTATGATGCTCGGTCCATACTACCCTATTCAAATCGTGACTGAGACGAAGGAAAATAATCCACTAAAAAACGTACAGCGAGTCGATCGCGGTACGTTTTTCTCATTGTTAAAGGTTACTCAAAATAGTCATTCAGTTCATTTTTAAATTGACGAATGCCCTCATCACTTAAGATCACTTTGCCATCAAAGAACACATGATTATCTTCGCTTACTTCGCCGGTAATCATACATTGCTTCGTTGGTTTGTATTTACTTAAGATCACACGTTCACCATCAATAAAAATTTCTAGCGGATCTTTCGGCTCAATATCCAACGACCGTCTTAATTCTTTTGGTAAAACAATTCGACCTAAATGGTCTGTCTTACGGACAATACCTGTACTTTTCACATCGATCACTCCACTTCTTTTGTTTGTTTTTCATATGTTTGAGCATTTTTTAACAATGTTTACAGTTAGTTTTTCCCTTTTCCTCATTTTTAAAACCTTTATCTCAAATTTAAGATATTTTTTTATTTTTTGCTTTTTCTATCTCTCCTATATCGTTTCATTCATGACTTATCCTAACTGGACACGCGCGCCTTGATGGGATAGTCTATCTATGTTACAGTTATTTTATGAACATGTTCATAAAACAAACACGTTTTTTAGGAGTGGATGGCAGGTGGATAAAAAAGCACTACAAAGAAAACGCATGTGGCAATATTTCATTGATGCGGCTGTCGATATTATTGAAGAGGATGGATTAGAATCATTAACGATCCGTAGAGTCGCTGATTTGGCTGGTTATACGTCATCTACAGCTTATAACTACTTCGATGATTTAAGTCATCTGAAGTTTTTTGCGTCACTTAAATTTACTAAGCCTTATATTGATGACATTCCAAACTACATTAATAAGAAACAACCGACACTCATCCAATGGCTTGGGTTATGGGAATGCTTTTTAAAGCATAGTTTTAATGACCCTCACATTTATTACATGGTCTTTGTCGGAGATTTAGGCGACACAGCAAAAGATTTATTTAAAAAATATTACACAATGTACCCAGAAGAACTTCTGGCTGTGCCAGATGAATTAAAGGGCATTCTTCAAGAAGAAAGCTTTTCAAAACGTAGTGCCGACTTTTTATCAAAAAGCGTGACCGAAGGCTATCTAGATGAAGCAGACCTCTCCACACTGACAGAAGTGACGCATATGATTTGGGTAGGAGCTCTTGTTCATTATTTAAATCATCGGCGCAGTTGGACAAAAGACGATGCGATTCACTATGTTTACCGTGAGGTTGAAAATGTGGTTATGCGCTACGTTAAAGAGGAGAAAAGAACAAAACTAAAAAAACAGCTGCTGAAGAAAAAATAAAACAAAACTAAGTGATACCGCTCATATAAGTGAGCAATACAATAGAGATAAAGGATGAGAGAACATGGTTTTTAACATACAAGATTCAGACACACGACGGGTAAAGACAGATTTTGACCGCAAGGTCAAAAAACTGGAGCACGTCAAAATTCCTATGCCTGACGGTAAAACACTAAGGCCCATATTTGGTTACCTGAGGACGCTTTAGAAAATCCAGTACCCGCCTTATTAGAATACTTACCGTATCGTAAGAATGATTTTACCGCGATTCGCGACTCGGCTCGGCACCCTTATTTTGCGGGCCATGGTTACGCCAGCATTCGCGTCGATATTCGTGGGTCAGGTGACTCGGATGGGATTTTACTTGATGAGTACTTAAAACAAGAACAAGACGACGCGCTTTCAGTTATTGACTGGATCACCAGTCAACCGTGGTCGACTGGTCGTGTCGGTATGTTCGGAAAGTCTTGGGGCGGCTTTAATAGTTTACAAGTCGCCGCACGTGAACATCCAGCCTTACAAGCCATTATTACTTTATGTTCGACAGACGATCGTTACCAAGATGACGTCCATTACCGCGGGGGCAATATTTTAGCTTCTGATATGTTGTGGTGGGCATCAACAATGTTTACGTATAACGCTCGCCCGCAAGATCCATCAGTCGTTGGTGACTCGTGGCGTGACAACTGGCTACAACGTGTAATGGAAACACCGCCGTTTGCGATTGAATGGTTATCTCACCAACGACGTGATGATTACTGGAAACATGGGTCGATTAATGAAGATTACAGTAAAGTGAATATCCCTGTCTTTGCGGTCGGTGGTTGGCAAGACGCTTATACGGACGCGATTTTTAGAATGGTGGAACATTTGCCAAACGCCAAAGGCTTGATTGGTCCATGGGCTCATGAATACCCAGAAGTCGCAACACCAGAGCCGACGATTGGTTTTCTTCAAGAAGCCGTTCGCTTCTTTGATCATTGGTTAAAAGACACAGATACCGGTATGTATGAGGAACCAAAATTTCAAGCTTGGATTCAAGAACCTGAAAAGCCTCAAGTGACTTACGATAAAAGACCAGGTCGGTGGATTGGGATGGATCACTGGCCAAGTGAGGACGTTACCAGTGAGAAATGGTATCCGAATAAGCAGTCGCTTACCGAGGCAATGAAAGACACCAACACTATACTTATACCAAGTGTTCAAGAACATGGATTTTATGCGGGGACGTTTTGTCCATTCGGTCAGCCTGGGGACTTACCCGCTGACCAACGTCTAGAAAACGGTAAAGCGGTTGTTTTTACATCTGACGCTTTGACAGAAGATCGTGATTACTTCGGTGAACCTGTCTTTCATGCGCGACTATCAACCGATCAAGACAATGCAATGGTCGTTGTCCGTCTGATGGATAAAGCACCGACCGGTGAGTCCACGTTAATAAGCTGGGGCATGTTGAACCTCAATCACTATAAATCGCATGAACACCCAGAAGCACTTGTTCCAGGAAACATCTATGACGTGAAGGTTAAACTGGATAGTCTTGGACAGAGGTTAACGAAAGGTCATCGATTAGAAGTTGCGATTGCACCAACCTACTGGACTAAAGCTTGGCCATCGCAAAAACCAGTGAATTTAACCCTTCATACAGGGATGGGTACGTATCTCGACCTGCCTGTTAGACAGCCGAATGAAAGAGACGAGGACGTGCGGGTGTTTGATATGGCAGAAACCGCCTCTATTATTGAGCGAGAAGTCTTGCGCAAAGAAGAGCGGTCATTCGATATCGTTCATCGTCCCATTGATTCAACGTGGCAAGTGATTGATTATTCTGATGAGGGTAGCCGTAAGCTCATGCACAATGGCGTTGAACACGGGAGTATTAATAAAAATATCTACTCTATTAAAGAGAATAATCCGCTCTCAGCGACCGCTGAATGTTACTGGGAATTAACGGTTGGTAGAGATGCGTGGCAGACGAAGGTTGAAACGTACAGTAAAATGACGTCAGATGAAGAAAACTTCTATTTAACCCATACCATTAAAGCCTTTGAACACGACCAAGAGGTCGCTTCAAACAAGTGGGAGCACACAATTCCTCGTGACTATAATTAAATTTAAAAAACCGCTAAGGCGAGTCGACTGACTGCCCTTAGCGGTTTTGTTGTTCTTTCATCTTGATCTGATATTATTTTTTAACTGATATTAATTAAAGTTATAAGCGGTCACAATTGGCGTACGGCCTTCTACTTGGTCGTTAAAGTATTCATAGAGGCATGTGCCGAGGAACGAACCTGCCACGTTATAAACATTTTCATAACCTAAGTTTGAAGCGCTTGAACCATATTGTAAGAGCGTTGCCCTGAACGACAGTGCACATATACAGGCACATCCGTTGGAATCTCATCTAAACGTTCACGGAACTGGCTTAATGGTATATTGACCGCATTGGTAAAGTGACCCCGCTTGAATTCACCCGGTTCACGTGCATCAATAATGTGGGCGTTTGATTCTACAAGTTCACGCATCTGGGTTACTTGTACTTGTTTGATGACGCCGTTAAGGACGTTTAAGCCGTTTAAAGCGGCCATGTTGACAACATCTTTAGCGGTACCAAACACTGGCGAGTAACAAAGTTCAAGCTCTTTTAAATCTTCTAAAGTTGCGTTCATCATAATCATGGACGCAATCACGTCAATACGCTTATCGACATTACCGCGGCCAATCGCTTGCGCTCCCAAAACGCGACCGGTTGGCTTTTCAAAGATTAACTTAAAGTAAACCGGGTGACTGTTTGGCATGATGCCTACTTTATCCGTCGGAATTACATAGCTAAAGTCAAAGTCAAAACCTTGCGCTTCAGCTAGACGCGCATTTAGACCGGTTGATGCAGCATTCATGTCAAATACTTGGATCGCACTTGAACCGATGACACCTGTGTTACGGTGTGGAATATTATACATATGGTCAGCCGCTGCGCGTGCTTGACGTTGCGCTGGTCCCGCAAGAGCTAAGCGAGTTTTTTGACCGGTTAGTTTATGATGGACTTCAATCGCATCACCGACCGCATAAATATCTTTATTTGATGTAAGGTAGTTGTGATCGACTTTAATACCACCAGTCACACCAATGTCAAGACCTGCTTCTTTTGCGAGTGTTGTCTCTGGACGGACACCAATCGCCATCACGACCGCTTGAGCTTTGATTGTCTTACCTGATTGTAACACGATGTGGTCGTCTTTGACTGATTCAATCCCGTCACTTAAGACAAGGCCCATGCCTTTATCGACCATTTCTTTATGAAGAATTTGAACCATATCGTAATCAAAGGGTGCCATCACTTGGTTTTGCGCTTCTACAAGTGTTACATGCTTACCTGCGTGTACTAAGTTTTCAGCGACTTCAATACCGATAAAACCACCACCAATAACGACAACATCTTCGACCGTGTCTTTTGACACGAATGTATTTAATTTTTCAATATCAACGACGTTACGTACGCTAAAGACATGCGGTGAATCAATCCCATCAAGTGGTGGCATAATAGGATTTGCCCCTGGAGATAAGACGAGCTTATCATAGGCTTCATCATGTGTCTCATCTGTTTCTAAATTTTTAACCGTAATCGTCTTGTCATCTTTATTGACTTTTATCACTTCTGTTCTGACGCGTGCTTCGATTTTATATTGTTTACGGAAGACTTCCGGATTCATTAATACTAATGTTTCACTGTTTTCAATTTCACCACTTAAGTGGTATGGTAATGCACAGTTTGAAAAGGATACGTGCGGTCCACGCTCAAACATGATCACCTCTGCTTCTTCATCTAAACGACGAACTCGTGCAGCAACAGATGCCCCACCTGCGACACCACCGACAACTAATACTCTTTTACCCATAATTTCTTTCCCCTTTCGAATGTTAAGACCTGTGTATTTTTCAACAAACTTATATAAGTGATATTGTTCACAATAATTATTATACCACTAGGGGTATGTTGAGTCAAGAGTTACCTTGCACTCTTTCTTGCCTCTCTGTTAGTATGAATTAACTTTCCCGTTATTTAGCTGAAACAAAGGGCGATTGAGATCTCGTTAGTTAAAATGAAGTAGCGATAAAAGGGAGAAAAATAAAAAAAGAGAAAGAAAAAACGTACACATCCTGTCTAAGACACCATGTGTACGTTTTTAGTATTAAATAATTTGAAAGCTGACCCACGTATCGAACGTATCTCTAGCTGGTACTTTAATTAAATCTTCTTGTCTATTTAATTCACCATTTTTTCTCGTCCATGGTTCGACACAGACAAAGCGTTGGTCTTGTTCGGTCCACAGGACAGTATAATGAAACGGTTCGTCCATTTCCATATTAATCGACTGTTGGTCCACAGTTGCTTTAACTTGTGTATGGGTATTCTCTAAAAGTACCGCTTCTTTTAAATGTGTTAAATCGATTTGACCAGTAAAGGCTTTTTCTTCTTCATCGTTATAATCATAATACGTTTTAGTTGGAATATCTAAACCGACAACCTTTTTATCTGATTTAAAGTACGGGTGTAGACCCGGATAGATTGGCATCGGTGTATCGGATAAATTTTCATAAGATTGATGAATCAATAGCTGATCACCACGAAGTGTATAAGTAAAGATTACCTTAAAATCAAACGGATACACAGCTTTTGTACTTAAGCTACTTCTAAACAGAATAGAAATAAACGCATGTTCTTCATCGCTGTACGTCTCAAGTACTTCCCAGGGATGAATTCTTGCGAGTCCATGGTTTGGCATATCATACGTCTGATTGCCCCAATGATACTGCTTATCTTTTAGTTGACCAGAGATCGGGAATAACACGGGGATCCCCCCACGAACATTTTGTTTACGGTCAAATAACGTTGCTTCATTTAAGTATAACCGTTCTTCATTGTTTGTGCCGTAACCTGTAATGATACCGCCACGTTCTGGACAAACCGTAATCCAACTGTTGCCGGTTGGGTGCTTTAATTGATACATTGTAAACATGTCTTTCTCAAATCGCTCAATCGTATACATGAATAAATCGCCCCTCGCATTAATGAATTAAATGACTAAGTTGCTCTCTCTTTTTACACAACATTTACATTATAACAGACTATCTTAAAAAAATCGTTGTTTTCAGACAATTATTCTCCACTCAAGTGAAAATAATCACATAACCTTACTCCCTTTCTAATATAAAAGAAAATAACAGAAAATTAACAGCCCACATAAAAAAAGAAGGTCGTCTCATTGTTTAGAGACCACCTTCTTCTTCATTATATTATTTTAAAAGACGTATAGCTTGAGCCAAATCGTTCAACAAGTCATCGATATGCTCAGTCCCAACAGAAAGACGCAGTAACGTATCCGTGATGCCTCTTTCCTTGCGAACAGCGACTGGCATATCGGCATGTGTCTGGGTAAAAGGATAGGTCACAAAGCTTTCCACACCGCCTAGGCTTTCAGCAAAACTGATCAGTTGAAGTGATCGAAGAAACGGGCTAATATGAGCGGCCTTTTCTAATTCAAAACTAATCATTGCACCCGTTCCAGGTAATAGACCTGTTTAATAGAAGGATGCGCACGTAAATATTGCGCGAGTCGTTTAGCTGTTTCTACTTGACGGTCTAGTCTCAGTGGTAACGTCTTTAACCCGCGCATTAACAAATAACAATCAAACGGCGCTAACGTCCCACCACTCGCATTATGACTTTGAAATAATGACGCATAGACTTTTTCATCCTTCGCCACCACAAGCCCACTTAAACAATCATTATGCCCGGCTAAATATTTTGTTGCGCTGTGAATGACGATATCCGCTCCAAGCGTTAATGGCTTTAGTAAATATGGGGTTAAGAATGTGTTATCAACAATGAATAAGATATCTCGTTCTTTAAGCAAGTCCCCTAGCGCTTTGACATCCACTTGTTTCAACAATGGATTCGTCACCGATTCTACGAAGATGGCTTTGGTTTTATCGGTAATCGTATCCGTGAAGGCCTGTATATTGAGCGGATCGACGTATGTAAATTTCAATTGAAAGCGCGCTTCATAGTCTGAAAACAAACGATACGTCCCACCATATAAATCACTTGAGACAATCATCTCATCATTTGATTGAAATAGCGATAATACGAGTTGAATGGCTGCCATACCCGAAGACGTTGCACAACACCCCGCGCCTGATTCGATTGCCGCAAAGCCTTGTTCTAGCGTATCTCGGGTCGGGTTGTTTGTCCTTGTGTAATCAAATCCTGTTGATTCATGAAGATCATTATGTCGATAAGCTGTTGATAAGTGTACAGGATAAGTGACCGCGCCTGTACTCGGTTCTTGCTTGTTGCCGAGTTGTGAAAAATACGTGTCTAATTGATACATGCGATGCGCCTCCTTTAGTTTAATACTTCTTAAAAGTCGTTGCGTTTTTGACCTAAACAGTAAAAGCGCCCTCTTAACAGTTAAGAGAGCGCCTTAGGTCTTAATCGCTCTTATCTTTAGGTCTATGCCTTTTGGATTTAGCACCTTCCTCTAAATTAGAGAGGTTGCTGAGACATCACAGGCCAAATCCCTCCGTCTCTCTTGATAAGAAGTATGTAATTGTTTGAAAAATCCATATATGGTTTATACTATATGATAACGACTTTCTGATTAAAAAACAAGTACTATTCAGAAAATTCTTTAATCTAACGGATCAAAAAAACACCTCCAAAGCATTTGCCTTGGAGATGTCTCTATAAAAGCTCGCTTATTCAATGTGAAAGTATCAATATTACGAACTAGTTCATCATATAGCTAATCGGAGAACCTGGCCCAAGATCCCAGCTAAATAACATCCAAACAATAAGCATGAGCAACCAACCGAGTGTAAAGAAGATGGTGTATGGGAACATCGTTGAAATCAACGTTCCAATCCCCATTTTCTTATTATACTTTTGCATAATGACAATGATCATCGCAAAGTAAGGCATCAGCGGTGAAATAATATTACTGGTTGAATCGGCAATCCGGTAAGCCATTTGTGTGAGTTCAGGTGAGTAACCTTGTTGCATCATAATTGGCACAAATACCGGTGCATCATCGCCCATTTAGCAGAGGCTGAACCGATAAATAAGTTAATAAAGCCTGAAATAAGAATAAACAACAGAATTAGGACAATTCCACCTAATTTTACTGAATCTAAAAATTCAGCTCCAGCAACCCCAATAAGTAAACCTAAGTTTGATTCAGTAAAGTAACTAACAAACTGACCTGCGGTAAAGGCAAGCACGATAAACATGCCCATGGAAGCCATCGTATCTGACAGCTTATTCGCCATATCAGTATCAGTATTAATCACTTTCGTTACTTTTCCGTACACAAGACCTGGAATAAAGAACATAATCATAATGATTGGTACGAGTGATGACATAAAGGGTGATGAAATGACGCCACCGTCATCCGCACGTAATAAACCGTTAGCTGGTACGACGAGTAACCCAATCACAATGACCGTGATGAGTAGACTTAACCCACTATAACGTAAGCCTTTTTTCTCGAGTGCTGACAACTCCGTTAAATCATCCTTATTGACACTACCTTTAAACGTTCCTAAGCGTGGTTCAACAATCAGTTCTGTGACCAGCGCACCGACAATCGTAAGCAAGAACACAGAGGCAATGACAAAGTAATAGTTCATCGCTACGTTCATATTATCCGCATAAGCTGGATCAATAATTGCTGCTGCTGAAATTGTCATTTCCGCAAGCATCGGGTCAAGTGATGTTAGGAGTAAGTTTGCACTAAACCCGGCAGAGACACCCGCAAAAGCAGCGGCAATACCCGCAATCGGATGACGGCCAAGCGCGATAAAGATAACCGCACCAAGTGGAGGGAGCACAACATAACCTGCATCAGAGGCAAGTGATGACATAATCCCGGCAAATACTAATCCGGCTGTAATGAGTGACTTTGGAATTGATAAAACAAATCCTCGTAAAGCCGCTGAAATTAAGCCGCTACGCTCAGCAAGTCCAATCCCTAACATACTGGCAAGCACCACACCTAATGGCGCAAAGTTAATAAAGTTATCAACCATCGCTGTAAAGATATATTGGACACCCTCACGACTAAGAAGATTTTTGGCTTCAATCATTTCCCCAGGGTTCCCTGGATGTTCGACACTGACGCCTGTCGCCGCCACAATGGCTGATGCGACTAAAACAACGACTGACAAAATCGCAAACAAGGTTACCGGATGGGGCAAACGGTTACCAGTTGTTTCGATCATATCTAAAAATCGTTGAAACAGACCTTTTTTCTTTTCTGACATAAATAAAACGTCCCTTCAAAGCTGAATTAATATAATTTTTAGATAATTTGCGACATTTCTTTTTTATCGCAATAGTGTCCATTATAGCTATCTGTATCCGTTTTGAAAAGGCTATTTCCAATAGTTCTAATGTTAAAAAAGTTCTTTTTTTTTCTGACATTTCATTCTGTTTCATTTTCTATTATCTCGACTTTAACAGAAAAAAGTAGAGCCCCTCAAAAAACTACAAGGGCTCTACTTTTACCTATGTGAACTATGCGCGAAACCAGTGACGGGTGTTGTTCGCAATTTTCACTAGCATTAACATCACAGGGACTTCTACGATAATCCCAACGGTGACCGCGAGGGCGACTGGTGAAGTCACACCAAACAAACTGATCGCGACCGCAACGGAAAGCTCAAAGAAGTTTGAGGCGCCAATCATGCCCGCAGGGGCGGCAATATCATGGGTTAAGTTCAACTTCTTCGCTACAAAATAAGCTAAGAAAAAGATAAAGAATGTTTGAATAATAAGTGGGACGGCAATTAAGACAATATGTCCGTAGTTAGAAAGAATCGTCTCCCCTTGGAACATAAAGATTAAAATCAATGTCAACAATAATCCAATCGTGGTCGTATGTTTAAACTTAGCTAAAAAGGTCTCTTCAAAATACGTTTCTCCTTTTGTTTTGACCATATGTTGTCTCGTCAAAAGCCCACCAATCAAAGGAATAACAACGAATAATACAATCGATAAAATCAAAGTATCAAAAGGTACTTCAATACCAGAGACACCTAATAAAAGCGCAACGATTGGTGTATAAAGTAGTAACACAATTAAATCATTTGTTGCTACTTGAACAACCGTATAAGCTGGGTCACCTTTAGTTAAGTGACTCCAGACGAATACCATCGCCGTACATGGTGCCGCTCCTAAAATCACCGCACCCGCGACATATTCGCGTGCTAAATCCGCTGAAATAAATGGACTAAAAATAAAGTAAAAGAACACGTAACTAATCGCATACATCGTAAACGGTTTAACAAGCCAGTTAATGACCCACGTTAAATAGATCCCTTTACGGTCTTTGGAGATGCGTTTCACACTTTTAAAATTCACCTTCATCATCATCGGATAAATCATTAACCATATTAAAATCGCAATGGGAATGGAAATCTCAGCATAGGTTAAATCTTGCAAGTAGGTGGTGACATCCGGAAATAAGACACTGAGTAAGACACCAAACACCATACATAAGAGTACCCAAACAGTTAAATATCGTTCAAAAAAACTAATCCCTGACGTTTGTTCCTTTGTCATCTTGACTATTCTCCCTTTTATCGAACAGCATTCAATTCGTTTTCCGTCTTTGGTCAATTGAAGGAGTTTCTCATGTTGGGACGGTAAGGTCGATAACACACATTTAATTAATGGATATAGCTCGTGTTTTTCATTTAAATAGTAGAACACCCACTGTTGGCGTTTGTCTTCTTTCACAAGTCCGACATCCTTTAATTTACGTAAATGTTGACTAATTGCTGGTTGACTCATGCCAAAGAGTTCGACGAACTCACACACACAACAAGAATCACCCTCTAATAACTTCAACATCGTTAATCGTGTTTTATCGCCCATTAATTTAAGAATTATTGCTGCTTCCTCTATTGGTAACATATCACTCGCTCCTTCTATTCTTAGTATATAATCATTCACTTATATAATCAATTACTTATATTGAAATTTACATCATCTTTACAAACAAGACCTAATAACTGACGTGTTTTCGCCTCTTATTACAGTTCGTTCATCTATCATCCTAACGAGATCCTAAACCTATCTTAGCCGATAATGTTTTTCCTTGCATCTCTTTTGAATCAAACTCATAATAGTAAGAGAGAGGAATGAAGAAAAAGCGGAAATAATTAAAGTAATGAAAAAGAGAACGTTCAGTGATCAAACGGTTTTTTACTGTTTTCACTGGGACACACCTATCTTCAATCAACTATATTATGGAGGAATTTTTATGGTTACGAAACATCGTTTTAGTTTAGGGGAAGAAATCGCCAATGCGGTGAGTCACGGCGTTGGCGCCTTACTGTCGATTTCTGCACTCGTGTTACTCATCGTCTTTAGTTCATTAAACGGCAGCTGGGTTCATGTCGTTAGTTTTACGATTTACGGCGTAACGATGGTATTTTTATATACTTCGTCGACTTTGTTACATAGCTTACCGAACGGTCGAGCAAAAGATGTGTTTGAAATTCTTGATCACTCTTCGATCTACTTCTTTATCGCTGGCACGTATACGCCTTACTTACTTGTGGCGGTGAGAGGAGAAGTGGGGATGCGGCTATTTATCATCGTTTGGACCATCGCCATTTTAGGATCGATTTTCAAGATATTCTTTGTCCAACGTTTTGTCCTTGTCTCAACGTTGATTTACATTTTAATGGGCTGGTTAATCGTCTTTACTTGGTCAAGTTTAACCGCCAATATTGCGCCTGGCGGGATTGTGTTACTAGCGATTGGTGGGATTCTTTACACCTTTGGGGCTGTATTTTATATGTGGCGCTGGTTTAAGTATCATCATATGGTCTGGCATTTATTTGTGTTAGCCGGTACGATCGTTCATTTCTTCAGCGTTCTACTCTATGTCTTGCCTATTACACTTAGTTAAAAAAGAGTCACAGCCTCTCCTACAAGAACAGGGAGCTGTGACTTTTTTGTTTGTGATTAACTGTAACGTCAATGGAAATTATTTCTCTCGCTTTGTTAACTGCCCATGTGATAAGTGATATTCTGTTAACGTCAACTGTAAGGCGTTTGTTAATTTTTTCAGTGACTGATACTCACCCTTAGTCACCATCGATAATACTAAGCCGTCCGTGGAACCTAGACGACCCGTTCGACCGGCGCGGTGAACATATTGATCAACTTCACGCGGAAGGTCCATTTGAACAACTTCCGTTAAGTCATCAACATCTAGTCCGCGACTACTCACATCCGTTGTCAACATCAACTGGCAATCGCCTTGTTTAAAGCTTTTAATTGACTCTTTACGCAATTCTTTTGGTAAATCACTATGCAACATTAAACTGTCGACATGATGATACGTTAAACGCTCATAGGCTTTTTCAAGTGAAGCAATATCATTAAAGAAGACTAATGTCTTTTTCTTTTCCGCATGTATCAGCTTTCTTAAATAATCAAACTTATCTCGCTTCTCGCCGAGTAAGTATCCGTGTGTAACATCAGGTAATACAATGTCTTCACGTTTAATCGTGATTACTTCAGGCGTGTCCATCCACTCAGAGACAATGTGTTTCGCTTGATCACTAATAGTGGCTGAAAAACAAGCAATCTGACGGCTATTATCTGTGCTTTGAATAATACGGTCGAGGGCTTGTTGATGTTCAGGTATAACAAGTTGATCCACTTCATCAAGAATAATTGTCGATACTTTATGCATCTTTAATTTCTTTTGATTGATTAATTCAACCATTCTTCCCGGTGTCCCAACGACCAAATGCGGTTTCTTTTTTAATTTTTCTATTTGCCGTTTGACGTTGGCACCACCAATTAAAGCTTGCACGCGAATATCTGAGCCTTCTTTTAATTGTTGGATCCATTCAAAAATCTGCATCACAAGCTCATGACTGGATGCGATGATCACGGTCTGTAAATCAAGTGTGTCTGTCTCTAGTTGGTTGATTACCGGTAAAAGATACGCCAATGTTTTGCCGCTTCCGGTTGGGGCAGTGACAAACATGTCTTGTCTTGTCTCAAAGTAAGGCAAGACTTTTTCTTGAACGGGCATCAACGTATGAATCCCTTGTTTTGCGAGTGCGTCATGTATAAATGGTTGTAAAGTTAATGTCATGTGTATTAGCTCCTTATTCTTCTCATCGAATCATTGATCCATATTAAGATCTCAATCTATGCCCCAGTATATCACATCCTCGCCCTTTAAGTCGCCCTTCATTTCTGCCGGGTGACTAGCGCTTTTAATAGCCCTGTTAACGAACGCACAAACATTTACGAACAACTACTGATATTTTTATTATTTCGATTGAGTTATACGTATATCTAAGTGTATAATGAAAGAAAACGCTTACTTAAGGAGGCACTATGCGACGTTTTCTCTCTGCTTTACTTATAACGACTGTATTTCTGATTGTATTTCCCATCACAACTTTCGCCGACAACCCGGTGATTAAAGACCGGTTCTCTGCTGATCCAGCGGCGTTAGTCCATGACAACAAGATTTACTTATATACCGGGCACGATGAGGCTACTCCTAATGATTCTTTCTTTGTGCTAAAAGAATGGCTCATCTTTTCAAGTGATGACGGTAGTGATTGGACATATGAGTCAGCTCTTCCCCGCACAACTTTTGACTGGGCGATTCATCATTCTGCCTGGGCATCACAAGCTGTTGAAAAAGACGGGACGTTCTATTGGTATACGACCGTTCATAACTCTGGTCTTTCTGCCCCTGGCTATGCGATTGCTGTGGCTTCAAGCGACTCACCGACAACGGGCTTTACTGATGCCATTAACGGTCCGCTAGTTGATTCGTCGATGACGACAGCACCAGACTTTATGGGAGATGTTCCTTGGGACAATATTGACCCAACCGTATTTATTGATGATGACGGCCAAGCGTATATGTACTGGGGAAATACACACCTTTATTACGCCAAACTAAAAGACAACATGATTGAATTAGAGGGTGATATTGAACGCATGGAGATTCAAAATATGCCCGGAAACTTTACTGAAGGGCCGTTTCTTTTTAAACGTGATGCGCTATATTACCTAACTTTTGCATACAACTATCCAGAAGAACTTGCCTATGCTGTAAGTACCTCACCAAGTGGACCATGGTATTTCCAAGATAAAATCATGGATAAAATTCCAAATAGCGGTACGAGCCACCCCGCTGTTATCGAATTTGATGGGGCGTGGTATTTCATTTATCATACTGCCGCATTACCTGGAGGCGGTGAGTATCGCCGGTCTGTCGCGATGGAACCGTTACATTTTTACGACGACGGCGCGATAGCTAAAGTGACGTCAACGGCATCAGGAATAGACACCCATAGTCTGACCATCGCGCCCACTGACTCAGAACTCATGGTGCGACAAGTCACAAATGCTTTACGGTTAGCTGATGGAAACACACACCATGTTGATTATCGTTGGCATGAAACAACCGTTCTAACAGGTGAGACTCCTACCGTTTCTTATCAAATTGATAATAACCCAGGGGTCTATTTAACCATCAATGAAGACAACAACGTTCAGTTACAGCGCTATGACGGCTCAGATACTCTCGCCTTAGCTTCGAGTTTTATTAAATCTGAAACAACGAACGGGGTCATGTTACAACCCGCGAGTGACCCTCATCTTTACTTGTCCGTCAGTGATGAAAGGTTAACCTTTCTCCCACTAACGGATGACCCGTCAGTGACGCAACAATTTGTGATAGAAGCGCAATCCCCTATCATTCCAGAACAAAGAAAACCGTTAACGTTACCAGTGGAGAACGACTCGACAGATAAAAATGAAACAACTGTTGATTCAACTTTAACGACAGAAGAAAGTACAACGAGTGATCAACAAACAGACGAAGCCCCACTCACTCTAATACTGACTCTATTCGGTAGTTTAATCGTCCTTGTTTTCGTCTTTTACTACCGAAATAAGAAGCCAAAAGCATAAAAACACTTTATATTCATGACACCGCCAGTGAACCTAAAATAACAGTGACAGTATAATTTTTAAATGACATGAGACTAAAAAATAAAACAAATACAAACACCACCTTTAGATCATTCTAAGTGGGTGGTGTTTGTTAGTCATTCGTTTCAAGTAAAGCATGTAAACCGACGGTTTTTTCTGTTTCTAAGACGAAGGCAATCCCTTTACCAGGCTTATGGAGTTCACAATCTTGTTTAATGCCTGATAAAATTTCCATTGTTTTTTCTTTTTCTATGAGTGTTAAGACGATGTCTTTTTCTGGTTCGATTAACATATTAAATAGCTTGGTTTGTTCATGCACACCGGTACCACGTCCGCGTAAAATCGTCCCACCATCAGCACCATGTCTCTTGGTTGATTCAACGACATCCTCTGCGTCTCCACTATTAATAATGGTCACAATCAAATCATAACGTTTATCATCCAACATCGACTCATCTCCTCTTCTTCTACTACAGTCCGCAATTTCTTCACCACTGAGCATGGTAATGCCTAACACGTTCTTCACATCTATTGAAATGGTCACCCCACGGGTATTCTTCCCTAAATTCGCCTGTTGACCCAACAGTTCAAACACCTCGTTAAACATCGCTTCATCAACAATGGTTAATATCACTTCTCGCTCTCGGTGAGTGGGGATTCCAAAGATGCGTAGACGTTCATTCATCCGGTAACCTTCTGCTAAAAGAATCGTACTACCTGTCGCCCCAACGGCCCGGATTTTGCTGACAAGCTTTTTTGCTTCACCTTTTTTGACTATAGTCATAATTAATTTTTGATCATTGATTCGTTCCATCAAGACGCCTCCTTGCGACCGCTAGAATAGAGCTGTCCTAAAAACAAGACGGATAAGATTGGCGCTAAAGCTACTAGAGCGATCATACCAAATCCGTCAACAAGCGGATCACGACCTTCTGTGACCCCCGCAAGCCCAACAAATAAACTCAACATAAACGTAGAAATCATTGGGCCTGTCACAATACCACCGGAGTCAAAAGCAATGGCCGTGAATAGCTTTGAACTTTTCCGCGCGAGATAAAAGCTAATAAGGTAACCTGGTAAGACAAAGTACCAAATTGAAAAACCGACAAAAATTCTCACAATCGACAACATAATCGACAGACCGACACCGATTGAAATCGTTACTAACAATACTTTCTTTGGAATCGCTCCGGCTGTGATCCGTTCCACTTGTTTAATCAACACTTGTAAGGCTGGTTCAGCATACGCCGCAAAAAAGCCTAACACAAAACCGATGGGAATAAAAATATAGCGGTACCTTAAGCCACCAATCACTTCGCCCATCTGTTCCCCAATCGGTATAAAACCGACATTCACGCCTTGTAAGAACAGTGATAAGCCAATAAAGGTAAGGAAAAAGCCGACTAACACATCTCGTACTTTACGCCACTTCAGTCGTAAAAATAACACTTGAAAGATAAAAAAGAAAACGAGTAATGGTACTAACGCATACGTCACGTCTAATAATACACCTGAAAAGCCATCAAATAAACCATTCATCCGTAAATCACTCCCAACAATAACACCGCAATCACCGGTCCAACACTGGCGAGTGCAATCAAACCAAAACTTTCACTACTGTTAGCTTTTTTACTGAGGACACTCGTCACACCAACACCGAGTGATAAAATAAACGGTACCGCCATCGCTCCTGTTGTTGCGCCCCCTGCATCTAGGCAATTGGCACAAAGGAGGGTGGTGTCACTAAAGCGAGGATAAAAATCGCCATATAACCTGCCCCAAGTAACTTTAATAGCGATATGTTAAAAATCATTCTCAACAAACTTAACGCCACAAAAATACCGACGCCAAGCGATACAAATAATAGTAACACAACCCCTGGCACGTCACCACCAGAAACAAATTCTACTTGATTACTTAACACTTGCACCCCAGGTTCAGCAATCGTGACGACAAACCCGAGCAAAAAACCAAATCCGAGAATCAATGAAAGTTTCCCCGTTTTAGATAAGCTCTGCCCGACCATCTCACCGACTGGTGATAAGCCTACTTCAATGCCAAGTAAAAATAAATAGATGCCTACACTTGCGAGGATCGCGCCTAAAATAAAATCAATAAATACGTCCATCGGTAAGAAGACGACGGTAAACTGCAAGATCGTAATTAATAACGATAACGGCACAAATGATTTGAGTACATCGATGAATGTCTCTTTTAATGTTGTCATAACCTTCTCTCCTCTATCTATCGTTCATAAGACCAACATACTTTTAAATACCTTATTCCCTAATTAGTAAATATCAAACAATTAATGAAGCTTGTTAACTAATCATAGCACGTTGCGTCAAAAAAAGCTGAAAATAAGACTTTAAGCACTTATCAATTGTGCAAACGTTTTCTTCGTTATAATATATACAACACTAGTTTAATCATTGTTTTGTTTTATACATACAAGTGTTTACATGTTTTAAAAGAAAACACTTGCATAACCTTTTGCTATCCTTTAGAATACTAGTTATCGATTTGTGCAAACGCTAGCACAAAAAATAGATAAACTAACTAGCGGAGGGATTTATTATGAAAAAATTTGGTTCATTTGACTTCTGGCAAAAGCTAGGTAAAGTCTTATTAGTGGTTGTAGCTGTGATGCCAGCTGCAGGTATTATGATTTCATTAGGAAAAGTTGTGGCCATGGCCGGCGGTGATATCACATTACTCCTTTCAATCGGTCGTGTCATGGAAGAGATGGGTTGGGCCGTCATCGGTAACTTACATATTCTCTTTGCCGTGGCCATTGGTGGTTCGTGGGCAAAAGAGCGTGCCGGCGGTGCCTTTGCGGCACTTCTATCCTTCATTTTAATTAACCGGATCACAGGCGCTATTTTTGGCGTGAATGCCGGTATGGTCAATGACGGCGAAGCTGTCGTGAACTCTTTATTTGGTCGTGAACTTATCGTAAGCGATTACTTTACGATGGTCCTTGAAGCACCTGCTCTTAATATGGGTGTGTTTGTCGGTATTATTTCTGGTTTTATTGGGGCTATGGTGTTTAATAAATACTACAATTTCTCAAAATTACCGGCAGCATTAGCATTCTTTAACGGCAAGCGTTTCGTTCCATTTGTCGTCATTTTATGGTCTGTCATTGTAGCGGTTGTGATGTCTATTGTCTGGCCATTCATCCAAGGTGGGTTAAATAATTTTGGCGAATGGATTGCGGGCTCACGTGATAGTGCGCCATTTATCGCACCGTTTGTATTCGGTACACTCGAACGTCTCCTACTACCGTTTGGTTTACACCACATGTTGACGGTACCGATTAACTATACAGAACTCGGCGGCATCTACACAATTCTCACAGGCTCTAACGCTGGAGAAATTGTGGCCGGACAAGACCCACTTTGGTTAGCGTGGGTATCTGATTTAAATAACTTACGAGAAGCAGGTGACACAGCAGGTTATGATGCGTTACTCAACAGTATCACACCAGCACGCTTTAAAGTTGGTCAAATGATTCTATCCACATCCGCTCTGATTGCGGCAGCCGTTGCGATGTATAAAAATGTGGATGATGATAAGAAAACAAAATATAAATCGATGTTCTTATCTGCGGGACTCGCTGTTTTCTTAACCGGGGTAACAGAACCGATTGAATTTATGTTTATGTTTGCTGCCCCTGTTCTTTACGGGTATATGCGGTGATTGCCGGTCTAGCTTTTGCCTCTGCTGACCTGATAAACCTTCGGGTGCATACGTTTGGTAACATTGAATTCTTAACCCGTCTACCGATGAGTATTAATGCTGGTTTAGTCATGGACCTTGTGAACTTTGTGATTGTGAATATCATCTTCTTTATCGTAACGTATGTGATCTTTAACTTCATGATTAAGAAGTTCAAGATGCCGACACCTGGTCGTTTAGGTAACTACACCGATGACAACGGGGAACAAGCAGCCGCTAAAAGCGGAACGAACAGTCAAGAACGTGAGGGTTCTAGTGAAGTGAAACAAATTGTCAACCTATTAGGTGGGAAAGACAATATTGAAGACGTCGATGCCTGCATGACGCGGTTACGTGTCACGGTTAAAGACCGTGAGAAGGTTGGCACAGAAAAAGCTTGGAAACAAACCGGTGCGCTTGGTCTTGTTTTAAAAGATAATGGTGTTCAAGCGATTTACGGACCAAAAGCCGATGTGTTAAAATCTGAGGTACAAGATTACTTAGGAGATTAATTCATGCGGCTACTCACATTAAACACGCATAGTTATATCGAAGACAATCAACAAGAGAAACTGGATACGCTCATAAAAACTATCATCGCAAATAATTATGATGTCATTGCCTTACAGGAAGTCAATCAGTTAATAGATTCTCCTCCTGTTGGTGAGACAGTAATTCATGAAGATAACTTTGCGCGCGTGATCGCTGAGAAGTTACAAGCATACGGCCTCACTTATTCCTATCACTGGGCAATGGCGCATATTGGCTATGATCGATACGAAGAAGGGGTCGCCATCTTAACGAAACATCCGGTCATTGACACATCTGTTATAACGCTAACCGAGACGACAGATAAGACCTACTGGAAAACACGGGTGGCGATTAAACTGACGCTTGATTATCATGATCAGATGATTGACTGCCTCTCTACGCATCACGGATTTTGGGATGACCCAGACGAACCGTCACAACAACAGTTTGACCGGTTACTCACGCACATAGACGCGTCCCGACCTACTTTCATTCTTGGTGACTTTAATACCGAGGCTGCTGTAAGAAAGGAAGGGTATGACTATTTAATGAGTAAAGGGTTATATGATACGTATACACTGGCTCATGACAAAGATACCGGTATGACGGTACCAGGGGTGATTGATGGTTGGAAACATGCGTCAGGTAGTAAACGGATTGATTATATTTTTATGAATCAACCTTTCTCTGTGCCTGTCTCACATGTAATTTTTAATGACGATAATCAACCCATTGTATCCGATCATTTTGGAGTCGATGTGACGGTGTCGTTAGATATATAAACCTGAATTGTAAAGTCACATGCATAAAAATGAAGGCCACACCTTTTTTAAAGGTGTGGCCTTCATTTTTTGCTTAAATACGTTTAAACTTCGCTACTCAAATGGGTACAAAACGATGATGACTCCATTCATATGGAAGCTTCTCATTCACCTATTCACTAGCTTCACTGACAAAGTGGTCAATGAGAATTCGTTGATCCAACCTTATTTCTTCTTTTAACCGGTCATGTGTTTTATTAAATAGTAGTGGCGTCATTTCTACGCCTTTGTTGATATCAAACATCGTATTGTACCAATGACGTCTGGCATATAAGTCAAGCATTGAAGGGCGTCCTGTCATACTTTCGTTTAAATAATCCGTATAATAACTGGTCAAGTCTCTTGGTCTAGCATACGGTGACTTGATTCATTGAGTACTTGATAGTTTTGATCACGCGTCATCGCTTGAAGTAACTTAAAGGCCGTGTCTTGATAATGACTTTTCTCACTCATTAAGGCGACCATTGACCCTTCCCGGTCAATACCGTTTAGCCCCAGCGGTAGCTGTGTCATGCGCCACTTCCCTGCTTGTTCTGGCACCCAACGTTCTAAATGAGCGGTGCCATACGTCGGCATTTGGAACATAATTAATTGATCATTTTGTAGTAAGTATTGGCCGTGACTAGACCAAATCGAGCTCTCTGGTCTAATATCGGCTTGATAAAATAAAGACACAACATCAATCAATTGCTCAAATGATCCGGTATCAAACTGATAGACATAGTTGTGATCGAATGGATAATGCGTCCTTAACCCAAGTTGCAGTAACGCCTGATTGGATTCGAAGATGAACTTTTCTTGATCGACAAATGTACGGGCCATCGTAAAATAATTCGCTTTTGTTTCCATGTAGGTCGCTAACGCCTCAGGTTCACTTGGAAACCCGTTACTTTCTAACAAGTCGTGCCGGTAGTAGGTAACGTATGGAAAGTAAGTCAGCGGCACACCGTAACGCTCACCCTCTACATTAATGTAGCGGTCCATTAATGGACGCGGTAAGTCTTGATACAAACTATGTTCCGTAATAAGGTCATTAAAATCAACAAGCCCATCAATTTCAGAAAACAAACCAACGTATTCATCGGGAATAAAAAATAAATCAGGCGGACGTTTATACGTCAATGCTTCATAATAACGGTCTACGACTTCTGCCGGATTAATCACTTCTAGTTCAAGTTTCATATCCGTTTCGTTCTCAAAAAAGTAATCCATTGAACCGGTCAGTATATCTGCCGTTGTCCAGATGAGTAACGTCTCATCCTCCGCTGGCATTGCTAAAGGATTAGCTGAAACGCTTATGGGTTCGTAATCTGTTGGTTTTTGTTCACATGCGGCAAGGGTGATGGTTAATAAGATAAACAAAACAAGTCGACAACCTTTAGCCATGACCGATCCCTTCCCTTCTGCCTCCAAATATAAGCTGCGTTTTATTCTTTTCCTTTAGAAACCTTTTTATCTTCATACATCGATTGGTCTGCAATATGCAGCAGTTCTTCAAATGTTGAGCCATCTTCCGGCATTAAACTCAGACCAATACTTACACTCATCTGTTGTTCTTCTCCCGCAATATAAAACGTGGTGCTAAACGTCTTTTTTAACGTCTTTGTGAAAAAGGCGACATCTTCATGATGATCACGTTTTAAAATGGCGACGAATTCGTCACCCGCTAATCGGTAAAATCGAACGGGAAACTCTGTCTCTAAACTTTTCAGACGATCACCCACACGCTTTAACAGCGTATCTCCCTCTTTATGACCGTACCGGTCATTCACTGCTTTAAAATCATCCAGATCAAGGAAAAACAAGGCGAAACTATCCTCACGGTCAATTTTTTTCTCTAGTGTATGATAAAACAACCGGCGATTCGGTAAATCCGTAAGTGCATCGTGATGAGCGACATGATACAGCTCTTTCCTTGAGGCGTTGAGTTCTGACGTTTTTTCATTGAGTTCACGATTCGTATTCGTTAATTCTTTAAACATACGCCGCAGTTGTTTATCAACTTTTGCGAGACGCTCAGCTAATATTTTCACCTCTAATATGCGGGTCGATGGTATTTGGGTCGGATGTTCATGCATCATGCGACGTGGTATTTGATCGGCCATTCGAGTAATGCCTTCAATTTGATTTAATAAGACCCGTTCACTTAAAAGACCGATGACAAATGAAGTTAGAAAGACAATCAACATCAGGATATGATAATAATAAATCGCTTTCATTTGTTCAACAACAGCATCCGCCATACGAATGAAATAATAGGCGGGTCGGTTTAATACCGTCAACTCACTCACAACATAACCGTGATACCAATCCCTCGGTGTCATGCCTCTTCGACTAAGCCAAACATGACGATCGTCATTCGGTTGATATATGACCCCTTTAGACAACGTTTGATTAAACACATCGAATTGATCAGATAGAGATGAGCGAAGAAACACTTCACCACCGGTGTTTAATATGTACATATATTCTTCTCTTGTGCCAATGTGCCGATCAATCACTTCCGTTAAACGTCCCCGATCAATAGCCGAACCAATTTCTAGCCGCTGGATTTCTGTCTCGTCAAGACGGTTGATCTGTTCTGTCAGCACAGACTCCAAGGCCTCTGTCCGGTCATCAAAGGTCATCAACATTTGATGTTCTAAAGACATTGATTGGACAATGGTGATTAAGATGAGCGGGAGGATTGCAACAAGATTGACCCCCATAAAAATAAGTTCATTAAAGCGTACGGGTTCTCTTTTGATCGGTAATCGATTAAACAATGGTAACTGAGGAAGGATTAAAAATAACACATCCGTCAACAGACTGACAAATAGGAGCATTAACCAATATGATAATACTTCTACTTTATACAATAATTCTAAACTATTCGAGTCGACAAGTAGTTGGACAGCGACATAACTCGCACCGAAACCGATGAGCGTATACGCAATCGTCCAAGTAAATAAATTGCGACGGAAGCGCTCGTAAAGCACACCAATCACAAACACATGAACAACCATCATCAAATGAAAAATGATCGGGTCTCCCATGAAGATAAATAGGATGCTTAATAGACTTGTTAAGACAACAGCATACTGAAGCCGGCATAAACGTAGAGCTAAAATCGGTACGAAGAAATAAAGGGGGAGATACAGACTATAGGATACTTGAACATCCCATTGTCTTAGCACAATCCCTAATAACAACAGCAACATAAACTTCCACATGCCCGTCATTCGCATACTGCCCACCTCTTTTCCTATTAGTTTGCATCGCTTACGCGTTAATCTATTAGATTGGCTTGTTTCACTATACTTTTTGAAGTTTTAAATGACGTCTAAAGAACTTAACACCATTAAAAAAGCCGACCCAAAGAAAGGATCGACAAAACCGGTAATGAGACTATATCGGTAACCCAGCCGTCATGGTACAATATGCACCGAAGACCTGAAGCTTTGCGTCACTATTTTTCAATAGTTTTGCCTTTATCCTAGTCTTATCGTAACATAATGTACAAAAAAATCCACTATTTTTTGGTGTTTCTTAAGTATTATGTCGCAAAATTTGTCTTAACTTGTCACACCATTGTCATAATATAATCATCTTCCGCCTTAAACACGCGTGAGTATATGCGTGAGAATCCTTTCACTCACGTCTATCCCAGTCGCATGATAAATATTCTCTATATGCGCATTTGAGTTTACTTCACATACAACCGGTTGTTCATCTTGGTCAAATAATAAATCCACACCCGAAAAATCAAGTCCCAGTGCCTGTGTCGCTTCAATGGCTAGTCGTTTAAAGTCGTCTGGTACGTCTACAACAGACATCTTTCCGCCATTAGTGACATTCGCTCTAAAATCTGTATCTGACTGACGTAACATACTGGCAACGACCTCGTCACCTATCACATGAATTCTTATGTCACGTCCATGACTTGATTGGATATATTGTTGATACAGATGTGGCGTATGTTTTAATGCTTCGCTGTATTGCTTTAAAGCCGCCATTGTTTCAACTAAATACACCCCTTCCCCAAAGGAACCAAAACTTTTTTTCACGACCAGAGGAAATCCGAGTGTCTCTTTGACTCGGTCTAAGAACGCCTCTGGAAAAGATTGACCCGTTTGAAAAATGAGCGGCGCGACGATGGTTTTCGGTTGCCGAATGCCTTTAGTCGCAAGCACATGGTGCATCAAACCTTTATTGTCACACTGCTCAATCGCCTGACTCGTGTTAAAGATCGGTAGACCTAATGCTTCTAATTGTTTGGCGAGTAACACATCTTTATCTAGAAACAAGACAAAATCAATGTTTTCTAATTGAGTGAGCGACAGATGCGCCTCTCCTAGCAACACCATCACCTCATCGTTTCGTTTTAACGTGAGCTCGATGCCTTGTTTTTTTGCCTGTCTAAGATAACGGGTATGCACTTGTTGAAACTTCTCTGTCTTTAGACTACCATTATAAATTAACCACCCATTCATTTCGATCCATCCTTTCAATATTTAACTAAACTTGTGATATTCAAGGAAAAAGAGACTGAAAAATCTGATTTATTTTCACTTTTTCAAGTCAATGTTCTTCACATTTACGCTCCTGCTGACGACATATACAGTAAAGAGATAAAAAACTACATGCAGAAGGGGAAGACCATTATGTCACGTGTTAAACAAATTAAATTTTTATTACCTGCTTTTATGATGTTACTGCTTATTTTACCCGTCGCTATTTCTAGCTTTATTTCATATCAGAACACCGCCATTATTGAACGAGCGATTATTGAAAAAGAAGAAATGGCCCAGCTCGGTTCGCGGTTTGAGGATACTTTTACTGACTACGAGAATAAAATAGAAGCCTTCAGTAACCGTGAAGACTTTCAATTGGAGGCAACAGAGGGATCGGCTGATTCATCCATTGATCTGTCTAAGTTGCCACAAGTAAATGATCCAGCCTTAACGAGCTATTACCAACAAACACTCTCAGACTTAGCTAAAGGTGACGACTACATCGTCAACTTGTTTATCGGTTCAACTGACGGTGCCCTTTATCTCCACAGCATTCCAGATGCTGACCTGTCTGAGTATGACCCGCGAGAGACCGAATGGTACCAAACAGCCGTCGCTGAAAATGATACGATTTGGACAAGCCCTTATATCGATACGGCCACAAGCCGTTCCATCATTACCGTTGCCCGTCCCATTATACGTAATGGTGAAACCGTAGGTGTTGTTGGCCTTGATTTTGATATGGCTGAACTTGCCAGTCTCGTTCGGACCGAGATTTTAATCAGTTCTTTAATTACCGTCGCTGTTGCGATTGTCATTGGTCTTATTATTGTCTTTTATTTCGTGAGAAATATCAATCATAATTTAACGACTGTCTCAAAAGAAATGGATCAGCTCGCGCATGGCGTGATTACAGAAGAGGATGTTGACATAAAGGGCGACAATGAATTTAAACAACTGGCTGTTAGTGTCAATCAAATGAAACAACACACCCGAAAAATGTTACTGGATATAAAACGCGCGACCGATCAAGTCGCCAGTCAATCTAGCACCTTATCTCAAGCGTCAGAACAAGTGCGAGAAGGTAGTGAACAGATTGCCGCAACGATGGAAGAGCTCTCAAGTGGCAGTGAAACACAAGCTAATAGTGCCAGTGACTTAGCCATGACGATGGAACGATTTAATCAATACGTGATTAATGCGACACATGATGCCAGTGACATTGATGAACGCTCAACATGTGTTAACCTTGTCTAATGATGGCACGACAAAAGTACATGATTCGATCCGTCAGATGACACATATTGAAGCCATCGTCAAAGAAGCCGTTGATCAAGTTGAAGGCTTAGAAAGTAAAGCTTCAGAAATTGGATCGATTGTTGAAGTGATTCAAGCTATTTCAGAACAAACAAACCTCCTTGCCTTAAATGCCGCCATCGAAGCGGCGCGTGCTGGTGAAGAAGGTCGAGGGTTTGCGGTCGTTGCGAATGAAGTGAGAAAGCTAGCTGAACAAGTGGGGGCGTCTGTCACGGATATTACCTCAATCATTGAGGCGATTCAAAACGAATCAAAAAGTGTCGCAACTTCCCTTCATAAAGGATATGACGCCGTAGAACAAGGCTCTAGCCAAATGACCGATACCGGTCAGGCGTTTGATACGATTAAGCAATCGATTACCGACATGGTTGAGAATGTTCATCGAATTGTCAATGATTTATCAAAAATCAAATCAGAGACCGCGGATATGCAAAAGTCGGTCGATGATATCGCGGCCGTTTCTGAACAATCAGCCGCCGCCGTTGAAGAAACGCCGCTTCAGCCGAAGAAACAAGCAGTTCAATGGAAGAAGTTTCACGTAGTGCCGACGAGTTACGTCATCTTTCTAAAGAACTGGAAGAAGATGTGAACCACTTTAAACTATAAGCGGATAAACAACCATACAATGTCGTGTGGTTGTTTTATTTTCTTTAAAAAGGGAAAGGTGTATATGAGAAAGATTCTTACTAAAGGAGTGGATCATCTATGACACAAAAGGTCAGATGGGGAGTTTTAAGTACCGCAAGTATTGCGCAAAATCATGTGATTCCGGCATTTATGCGCGCAGAAAATGCAGAAGTTGTGGCGATTTCGAGTTTAAGCGGAAGAGCGGAAGAAGTTGCTGAGGCTTTAGGGATTGAAAAAGCCTATGATAGCTATCATGAAGTACTTGATGATGAGACGATTGATGCGGTCTATATTCCGTTACCAAACAGCCTGCATAAAGAATGGGCCATACGTGCCGCGTATAAGAAAAAGCATATCCTTGTTGAAAAGCCGATGGCTTTATCAAGTACTGACGTACTAGAAATTAAGCAAGCGTGTTTAGATAATGATGTCATGATCATGGAAGCTTTTATGTATATGTTACATCCACAACACCAACGCGTGAAAGCACTTATTGAAGAAGGCGCGATTGGTGAGGTCAAACATTTCGAATCAACCTTTACTTTCTATTTAGCCGACCGCGACAGTAATATCCGGATGGAAAAAGAATTAGGTGGCGGCAGTTTGTATGATGTTGGAAGTTACAACGTTCATGCGATGCGGTATATATTAAACGAAGAACCGATTTCCGTTAGAAGTGATGCGGTGATAGATGAAGCATCAGGCGTTGACTTAACAAGTGTCAGCTATTACACGTTCAAGTCAGGCGTGACCGCTTCTTTAACAAGTAGCTTCGATCACTTCCATCAAAACGCCTATAAAGTTATCGGTACCGAAGGGATGATTACGGTCCCATACGCCTATCGACCAGATAATCACGGGGGACTTGGTGAAGTTATTCTACAGACAAATACGTATACAAAAACAGAAACCTTTATGAATGACCTATATCGAGATGAAGCAGAACATATCTCGTATGCCATTTTAAACAATCAAGAGCCCATAAACACGCTGACAAACAGTTACCAAAATATGCGTGTCTTAGAATCAACAACCGCATCATTTACACATAACGAAACCGTTACGATTGATAATGATGAGTAACCTCATTCACTAAAGACAGATAGAAGCTTTTAATCATCTTAACCAACGAAAAAGCACCGGCCACTGGCGAGGCCAC
>NZ_BAXD01000011.1:0-73597 GCF_001310395.1 Halolactibacillus sp. JCM 19043 | reverse complement strand
GTTTTGTGTCGATCATTGTTAACGCTTTAATTATATCATGAGGAATATATGTTTGTCACTTCAAAAATATTCAAAACCGATGATTCATCACCCACCTAGTGCTAACGCACTTGAGGAAGGTGTCTTCTCGACCTAAAGCGATAAACGACGACACAAATAATCATCCTAACATCCTTTTCATTTAGAGTATCAATTATCTAAGTGAAAAGGATGTTTGCTTTTTTAAGCAGACAGAAAAAGTAAATTAAGAGTAATGATCAAGATAAATAAACAATAATAAAAATTTACTTTAATAAAATTAAATGTTATTATTAATATTATTAAAGTAAGGGGTGAGGTTGTGCCGATTGACATTGTGCCTGAGTGGATGAAAAAATTTAGAAGAGGAAGACATAACGTTTATCAAAAAATTTGTGCTATCGTCAGGATCGTTAAAAGAAATGGCCAAAGTATATGATGTGACCTATCCAACTGTACGTTTGCGCTTAGATAAGTTGATCGACAAGATTCATATCAATGACCGGGAAACGAATGAACCTTATGTCTCGCTCATAAAGCGATTAGCAGTAGATGATAAAATAGATTTTGATACGGCAAAAATATTGATCCAAGCGTATAAAAAACAAATGAGAGAGGAAGCTGACGAATGATTATCGCATTACTTATGAGCTTAGTATATGTAGGTATCTTACTTGGTATTGTTGGCGGAGTAATTTGGTTTCAAATTGTCTTATCAAAAAAAGATAGTAAATGGCCGGGATTAATTTTACCACTGATTTCCCTATTGTTATCATTATCGGTGACGCTTAGTATTGCTGCTTATTATTCGGTTAGCTCCGAACAAACGACCAATCAGGATGGTATTGTTACGAAAGTGGGAGAAGTAACGAGTACTATGCTGACAGATTTACTTCCAGTGATGGTGGTATCTAGCTTTCCGACGTTGTTCCTACTCGTGATCTATATCGTTATACGAAACAAAAAGAAACATCACCAGATGGTCGAAAGAATGGCGATTCATGACTTATAAGTCAATGTGTCTTATCGTCTATGTTTAAGAAATAGCTCAACACCTTTACGCAGTGTCACTTTAAGCTTTTAAAGGTGTTGTTTTCGTGTATAATCAAAAACATATTAATATACGGTGAAACGATAAGGGGTTGGATAATTGTCATGGAGCGATTAAGATTGGTGTTACCTACAGCGGAGGACAAAGCAGCTTGTTTAGATTACAGAAAAGAATTTGAGCAATTTAATGAGGTGATGCATGGGACAGCTGGGCTTTCGCACGTGGAATCTTTTGAAGCATGGTTAAAAGATATTCAGAATAGTCATTTGGAAGAAGAACTGACAGATGACCGAGTACCGGCCACAACCTATCTTGCGGTCACAGTCGATACCCATCATTTAATTGGCATGGTGAATATTAGACACAGGCTGAACGACTATTTAAAAACATTAGGTGGTCACATTGGTTACAGTGTGCGGAAGTCAGAAAGACAACGCGGCTATGCGACAGAAATGCTCGGATTAGCACTTGAAAAGTGTAAGACATTAAGCATTCCGCGTGTCCTTATTACTTGTGATCAGGACAATATCGCCTCAGCTAAAACCATTAAGAATAATCAAGGGCAACTTTCTCAAAGCTTTGTGCATGAAGGAACAATGATTGAACATTATCGGATTGACTTAACAGAGGGAGCTTAAAAATACTTTATGTTAAAAAGAGCAAACAAATACGAAAGGATGTATGAAAGATGTATGTATTAGAAAATAACCGTTTAAAGGTAAATGTTGCTGCACCAGGCGAAGTATATGATGGATCAAGGTTTGATTGGACCGGTTTTATTACCCAGATCACCTTAGATGACGTTGTTACGTTCTGTGTGCCAGAGCGCCTTGAAAAAGGTGTCGGAACGGGTGGCATCGGACTAAGTAATGAATTCGGTATTGATCAACCACTAGGATATGAGGGGATAAAGAAGGGACAACAATTTCCGAAAATAGGTGTCGGGTTACTGACGAAAGATAGCGAAAGTGACTATGACTTCTTCCGTCGTTATGACGTTACTCCAGCTAAGTTTCACGTGTCTTACACACATTCAAGCATCACGTTTGATGCAGAGGCTCATAATGACAATGGCTATGGCTTTCACTTAAATAAAGAGATCTCTCTGTTAGATGGTCACGTTGTGATCCGGTATACACTTAAAAATACCGGAGATGAATCATTTAAAACCAGTGAGTATGCCCATAACTTTATTGGTATCAATGACGAAACCGTCAATGAGAACTATCAGCTGACATTACCTAAAATGAATCATCTAGAGGTGGCGGTAGGGACAATTAAACAGACGAATCAGCAACTAACATGGCCGGTTGTACCGGATGGTGACTTTTATGCGCATATTGATCTGAATGAAAAAAGCGCACCATATAACTGGGAGCTGTATCACACCGAGATAAAAGCAGGAGTTAGAGACTTGACTTGCTTTACACCTCAGAAGATGGCACTGTGGGGCCGTAATCATGTTGTCAGTCCAGAAGTATTTATTGATATTGATTTAACACCGGGTGAGACTAAAACATGGGAGCGACGTTATCAGTTTTACCGAAACTAATCTGATACGTTGTCGCTATTGTCACGTGTCTTAACTCGAACAGTTTCTGTGGATAGGGTAATGATAGTATGATTGTTTTCAGCGAGCGAAAGTTTTCCATATACGACAAAAATAAAAGGGTTGTATTCTCGTAATAAACCGTTTACAATGGGTATAATAAAGAGATTTTAACTCTTTTCGAAAGCGGTTCTCTTGTTGATATCATAAGATTTTAATAGCATGGGAAATCATGTTTTAAAAGCAGGCGTTTATCACAAGAGAACGAGGTGTTTTATGTCAATCTTCACGAAAATCTACGACTTGTTATTCATTTTGTTCCTCTTGATTGCACAATGGATGAGCGACCGATATAATCAGGGGGACAACAGTTCATTAAATTTATGATAGAAAGGATTTTTTTATGGAAACTTTACGCGATTTATATTTAGGAACGAGTTTTTTATACCAAAATTCGAAAGCGGTTTCGCTAAAAATGATGACATTAAATAATGAAACTTTCTTTAAAATTGAGCATGTGAATCAGATGACACCATTTTTTATGACCGTCGTCAGTGATACCGATCATTGGTTATTCGTATCAAGTACAGGAGGGTTAACTGCTGGACGAAAAAATGCGGAATCAGCATTATTTCCGTATGAGACAGATGACAAAATCCACGACAGTGTTGAAACAACGGGGCCAGATACAACGTTGATTGTAACAAAAGGTGAGAAAGATTATTTGTGGAAACCATTTTCAACGCATTTAGCAGGTGTTTATCACATCACGCGTAATCTTTATAAAAATACGACAGGTGATAAAATTATTTTTGAAGAAATTAATACTGATCTAGGTTTAACGTTTAATTATACATTAAAAACAAGTGAAGCTTATGGTTTTATTAAACAGTCAACACTCATCAACACGACTGATGAAGCCGTCAGTGTGCGTGTGTTAGATGGGTTAAGAAATATCTTGCCATACGGCGTTAATACATTACTTCAAACAACAAAGAGTACACTAGTTGATGGCTATAAACGTTCAGAGCTACACGAAGATGTCGGTTTAGGCATTTATACACTGAGTTCTATTCTGACTGATAAGGCAGAACCAAGTGAATCATTAAAAGCAACCACTGTTTGGTCTAAAGGATTGGGCCAACCTACGTATCTCTTATCAGAACAACAAATTAAAGCGTTCTCATCTAATGCTGGTATTGAAACAGAAGAGGATGTTAAGGGACGTCGCGGTGCTTATTATGTGTCCGATGTTGTCCACTTAGAAAAAGGTGCTGAAAAGTCGTGGTACATTGTTGCTGAATTAAATCAAAGTGCTGCTGATATTTTAGAGCTTAAACAAACATTAGCTGAAGATCAGGGATTAATAGAAGCAGTAGAAGAAGATGTGGCACTTGGTTCAGAAAACTTACGTCAACTCGTCTTCAATGCCGACGGATTCCAACACACGGCTAATGAAAAGGCAAGCTACCGTCATTTTTCTAATACGTTGTATAACATTATGCGCGGAGGTATTTATGCCGATGGTTATATGATTGATAAACAGGACTTGATACAATTTGTGAAACAATGGAATCAAGCGGTCTATCGTGATGAAACAGCCTTTTTCACTAGCTTATCTCACGCCTTACATTACAACGACTTACTTGATCGCGCCAAAGATCAAAAGAATCCGAATCTAGAAAGACTCTTGTTTGAATATCTACCACTGACGTTTAGCCGTCGTCATGGTGACCCAAGTCGTCCGTGGAATAAATTTAATATAGAAGTGACAAAAGAAGATGGCTCAAAAGCGTTAAACTTTGAAGGGAACTGGCGAGATATCTTTCAAAACTGGGAAGCGCTTTCGTTTTCATATCCAGCTTTATTGAAAGTATTATCGCAAAATTCGTGAATGCTTCGACCGCTGACGGTTATAATCCGTACCGGATTACGAAAGCAGGCATTGACTGGGAAGTCCTTGACCCAGAAGATCCTTGGTCAAATATCGGCTACTGGGGTGACCATCAAATCATCTATCTGTTAAAATTACTTGAGTTATCAAAAGATTATAACCCAGAAAAGCTACAGACATTATTATCAAAGGATATGTTTGCATATGCGCATGTGCCTTACCGAATTAAAGGTTTTGAGGTCTTAGTCAAAGACCCACGAAACAGCATTATTTATGATGATGCGAAAGAACACGTCATCAATCAACGTGTCCAAGCCATTGGTTCAGATGGCAAGCTCATCTACCATAACGATCGTGTCTACCACGTTAACCTTATGGAGAAATTATTAGTCACATTACTGGCGAAGTTTTCAAACTACGTACCAGAAGGTGGTATTTGGATGAATACCCAGCGTCCAGAATGGAACGATGCTAATAATGCGCTTGTTGGTAACGGGTTATCCATGGTGACACTTTACTACATGCACCGGTTCCAAGTTTACATGGACCAACTTGTGAAAGACTTACCAACAGATTCTATTAGAGTATCAGCGGAAGTGAAGCAGATGTTTGACCAAACGTTTGACGTATTGAAATCACATGAATCAATTCTAGGTGAACCTATTTCTGACGAGACACGTTATTTAATTGTCAAAGCTTTAGGTGAGATTGGTGAAAACTACCGTGAGACTGTCTATAACGAAAGTTTCTCTGGTGAAAAAGTAGACCTATCTGTCAGTGCACTACAAGACTTCATTGATGTGTCGTTGTCACACTTAAAAGATACGATTGTAAAAAACAAGCGCGAAGACGGGTTGTATCATGCGTATAACTTGATTCGTTTTAATGAAAATAGTTGTAACGTCGATTATTTATATGAAATGTTAGAAGGTCAAGTGGCCGTATTAAGTTCAAAAGCTCTACCGAAAGAAGAAGTGATTAACGTTTTAGCGTCACTAAAAGAGAGTGCTATTTACCGTCAAGACCAAAACAGCTACATGTTGTATCCGAACAGGGACTTACCTAAATTCTTAGAGAAGAATATTATTCCGGCTGAAGATGTTCAAGGCTCAGTTATTCTTAAACAAGAATTAGAAACTAACCAGACACGCATCATTGAACAAGATGTCGATGGGCGTTACCACTTTAACGGTCGCTTCAGAAATGGTGAAGAGGTAAGAGAAGCACTAGAGAAGCTAAATATCTACGAACAAGCAGATATTATGGTCGTTGAAGATCTTTTCACAAATCTCTTTAACCACCACGCCTTTACCGGTCGATCAGGTACCTTCTATAAATACGAAGGACTTGGCAGCATCTACTGGCACATGGTATCGAAATTACTTCTGGCAACACAAGAAAACTTCATCGATGTGTATAACGAAGAAGGCATGACTTCTGATGCCGAACAGCTCGTGACGTATTATCGTGACATTAAGGCTGGTGTTGGGGTAGATAAGACACCAGAAGACTATGGTGCCTTCCCAACGGAAGCCTATTCACATACACCAAGCTTCGCTGGTGTGCAACAACCTGGTATGACAGGGCAAGTAAAAGAAGATATTCTTTCGCGCTTCGGTGAGCTTGGGGTTACTGTAAAGAACGGTCAACTTAGCTTTGATCCTGTGTTATTATCAAAAGAAGAATTCTTAACGACAGACCAACAATGGTCATTGGCTTACCGTCAAAACCTAGAAACGACACCATCACTTACTTTAGCTAAAGACACGATTGGCTTTACGGCACTTACGGTACCTGTCATCTACGTGTTAAGCGATGAAGAAAAAATGATTGTGACTGACGTATCAGGTAAAGAAACCGTCTATCAAGGTCACACTTTAGATGTGGAGACAAGTCAGATGCTCTTTGGTCGCCATCATGATATTGATAAGATTACGGTATCAGTTGATCAAAGTAAATTAGTCTAACATAGAAGGAATCATGGGAGGACGCCCTGTCATTATACTAGAAAAGAAAAAGTTTACCTGGGTAGCTTCACAGGTAAACTTTTTCTTTTGGTTTTGATTCTTAGCGCTCGTTTAAGCAAATGACAATAAAAGAATGGCCGTCCTATTTATACTCAGGTAGCCAGTCCCTGTGAGCGTCGATTAAATCATCACATAATTGAATCGTGTCATCAATCGATAATTCAGCAGCTGTATGAGGATCAAGGAGTGCGGCTTGATAAATCTTCTGTTTATCTTTTGTTAAGGCAGCTTCAATCGTTAACAGTTGCGTATTGATATTGGTGCGATTTAAGGCAGCACATTGTTCCGGTAAGTCCCCGATATAGGTTGGATTGACACCACTCGCATCAACTAAACATGGGACTTCAACGACGGCATTTTCAGGTAGATTACTTATTAGACGGCCTGTGTTTAAGACGTTTCCACCAATTTTAATCGGTTTGTTTGTTTCCATTGCCTCGATAATGTACGACCCATATTCGTGTGATCGTTTATGCGTTAAGTTTTTATCGTGAATTAAATCCTCTCGCATTTGTTTCCAACCCTCGATTTGATTCACGCAGCGACGTGGGTATTCATCGAGAGGAATGTTATATTTTTCAATAAGTTCAGGGTACTGTTTTTTAATAAAGTACGGATGGTATTCCGCATTATGCTCAGATGATTCGGTCACATAATAGCCGAACGTGTCCATGAGTTCGAAGCGGACCATGTCATCATGTTTGTCTTGTTGTCTGGCTTTGGCGCGACGTTTAATCTCAGGATAAAGGTCTTTACCGTCTTGCGTAATCTCAAGTAACCACGCCATATGGTTGATCCCAGCGATTTTCCACTGGATATTGTCTTTTGGCATATCAAGCGAGTCAAGTAAGTGATCCGCACAAACTTGGACGCTGTGGCATAGACCAACGGTTTTAATGCCTTCCTTTAGCATGATGTTCGTAAGAACAGCCATCGGATTCGTGTAATTTAAAAACCATGCATCAGGACAGACCTCTTTCATATCTTTCGCAAAGTCTTGCATGACTGGAATCGTGCGTAAGTTACGGAAAATCCCACCAATACCGAGTGTATCGGCAATCGTTTGACGTAAGCCGTATTTTTTAGGTACCTCAAAATCCGTGATTGTACAAGGATCATAACCGCCGACTTGAATCGCATTAATCACGTATTTCGCGCCGCGTAACGCTTCTTTTCGGTCATGATAGGCGACGACGTTTACCGTTGACTGCAAACTTCTTTTAAGTTTGTCAACATGCGCTCTGAGTCCTCAAGCCGTTCATGATCGATATCATATAACGCAAACTCAAAATCTTGTAACGCCTCAACCGTCATACAGTCACCTAACACATTCTTTGCGAATACGGTACTTCCTGCGCCTAAAAAAGTAATTTTATTCATTGTTGTTTCCTCCTTGTGATGATATATATCATTTAATTAGTTGTTGTCTTAACTGTATTTTAAGCGCATTCATATCAAGAGGCAATCGAAAATAAAAATAAAATAAGTAAAATATTGCGCTTGTTTAATCTAAGAATAATTGGTTAACAGGCATAAAAGAACGGCTGTTGCGATAGTGACTCGGCGGAATATCTAACGCTTTTTTAAAGACTTTACTGAAATAATTCGCCTCATTGAATCCGACGCGGATGGCGATGTCTTCAATGGTCAGTGTGCGGTCTTGTAGTAAGGTGAGTGCTTCATTCAGACGGACTTTCGTTAAATATTTGATTGGTGTCTCACCCATGGTTTGATTAAATAGCCGGGTGAAATAATACGTCGATAGACCTGAGACAGCGACAATGTCTGAAAGCGCGAGATCTTGATCAAAATGTGACTCAATAAAGGCGACGGCTTTGGCGATGGCTTGTGGTAATTCAGTGTCTTGCGCTTGGTCGTGTTCGATATATTGTAAGAGTTCCATTAAAAACGTATAGGCGTGACGTGACAGTTCGTAACCATAAGACATACCTGTTGACGATAATTTATCGAGTAAATAAAAGAGGTACTGAATCGGTCGGCTCTCCCGTTTAAATGTAAGGATGTGACCATATGTATCAATCGCATCCGTTAAGAGTCTGACGGCTTCATCTCCATAAAGCGTAATATAAACAAAAGACCAAGCATCAGATGTCTCCGGTAAGTAATAACAATGATTACTCGGTAATGGCACAAGAAAAGCATCATGAGCCTTTAAAGAAATCGTTGTGTCGTCAATCCGAATCGCCCCTTCACCCGCAAGGGTATATTGAAACACAACTTTTCCTGTTTCATTTCGTTTTAATCCATCCCACTGGTAGTTCGTGCTTGTTTGGGTTTCTTTTCCAATCGAATGGATACTAGCAATACGCTGTTGAAACTCTCCTTTAAATTTAAAACCATAAGATTGTTGATGATTTGTCATTGTGCCTGTCTCCTTTTCACGCTATGATGGAAGAAATAAGGGTGATGCATCGTTTTGATAATCCTGAAAGATTGACATAAAAGTTAAAAGATCTTTGACAACATCTTATCATAACTGTATCGTTATTTTCTCTAATATGAGAGAAGGAACCTATTGGATAAGGTGTCACCTAAGAGGAGGGTGAAAAATGGATTTTGTATTGATTTTTGGTGACAGCGCTGTCGGGAAAATGACGGTTGGTAAAGCATTAATGGAACAGACAAGGTTAAGGCTATTCCATAACCATATGATGATTGAACCGGTGTTAGAAATTTTCGGGGAGTTCCATCTTCCAGCAATAGAAAAGACGCGTGACGTCATCTTTGATGAGTTTCTCAAAACCAATCAAAAAGGCTCATTTTTACTTTCATGTGGGCGTTTAGTGAGCCGGATGACTGGGATTATGTTCAGACGCTACATGATAAGTTTACGAGTCAAGGGGCGACTTGTTACTACGTGGAACTTGTGACAGATGACGGGACTAGGTTTGAGCGGAATAAAACGGAACTGCGTTTAAAAGAAAAAGCGTCTAAACGTGATATCGAGACGACTGAAAAGCGAATGGAAGAAGAAAAGACACGCTACCGTATGGTCAGTCATCCAGGAGAGGTACCGTATGAACATTACTTAAAAATAGACAATACGCATTTAAGTCCTGATGAGGTTGCCGGAAAAATTTGCGATTATTTTCGCTTCAAATAGTTTAAGGGTTGTTGTGATGGGGAGGGCTCGCTTTAATTAATGAGGTGAAAAGAAAGTAGTAAGAGCGCCTTAGTCGCAAAGGGTGAAAAAATTGTCAAACAAAAGATGGTGTGCTAAAATGCTTCATTGTTTAAGGTGAAAGGAGAAGTACATCATGAAAAAAATACGATCACAGACAATGTTGTTTCTGTTTATAGTTTTGTTCGTTAAGGTTTTTAAGGATATCTTTGGTACCAGTAATACGTTAGTCGGTGTGAGTACATTAATTGCCCTTCTTATACTCATGAATGAAGACTCATCACAATCAGTGACGAGCAATTTCATCGTTTTAATCTTATTAAATGTAGGTTCTGGTGTCGTTACTTTTTTCGCTAGTCAACAGCTGTTGTTAGGGGTTATACTTAATGTTATATCTTTTTATATGATGGGATATTATTTAACAGAAAGATTAAATAAGACCATCTTGATTCCTTTTGGTTTACAGTACCTTTTCATGTTGTATACCCCCGTTCAAAAGGAAGACGTGATGATGAGATTGGTTGCTTTATTTATTGGTGCGTTACTGATTGGTTTGGTGCCAATGATTATTAAAAAACGCACCGTTTCTTTTACTGTAAATCGAAAGAATAAGCCACTCATGTCACTCTCTCGTCAAGCGGTGGCTGAAATAAGAGATAAATTCAACCTGATAAAACATAAGCAAATACATTCGGTAAGATTTTATTATGCTATGCGTTTAGCGTTTGCCGTTGCGTTTGCTAGCTTTATTGTGGACATATTCGCTATTGACCAAGGGAGATGGATTGTTTATACGGTCTTCTCATTAACAGAATTTCAACAGGAATCATGCCGAAAACGGGCAAAACAACGTTTAACAGGCACCATCATGGGGATTATCCTTGTTCTTAGCCTCTTTACAGTCATACAGACGAGCTTTTTAAGGCAAGCTGTCGTGTTACTTGGCGGTTACTTAGATGCATTCACGCGTAATTATCAAGAAAAAATCATATGTGTAACGATATCTGTTGTAGCCTCTGGTGCTCTTATGAATCAGGTGTTTTTGGTCGCGATTGAAAGAATAAGTTTTGTGTCATTAGGTGTATTAATCGCAATCATAGCTAATAAGACGATTATTAAACCACAGGATATTTATGTGTATGACTAGAACGGAATCTAAGGAGAAAACGTTTAGAGCGGATGCTTAAATAATTGGATGTGAATGATCTACTCTTATCTGGTATGATATAACAACAATCACGAGAGAAAAACGAGAGCATAGTCACATAAGAAACGCCTATTTAAGCAATAGAGATATGAAGGGTGGTCATAAAAGTGACAAAGAAGAAAAAGTTAATGAAACGTATTGGTTTTATTTTAATAGCGGTTATAATATTAATTAGTTTGTCTGCGTTTATATTTCTTAAGATAAATACCTATAAGCCATTAGAAGAAGCCAGTGATATGTTAGATTTACCAAATGTGACCGAAACAGCCGATTGGATTAAATTATCACAAAACGAACCCGAAGTCCGACTTGTTTTTTATCCAGGTGGACTTGTTGAACCGGTAAGTTATGTGCCGCTACTTGAGCCGTTAACTGATGAAGGGTATGAAGTGTTTATAATAAAAATGCCATTAAATCTAGCTATTTTAAATGCGGATGCGATTGAAGATGTGCAGGAAAGTGAGCCAACAGAACTGCTACTTACCTAAGTGGACATTCATTAGGTGGGGCCAGTGCATCGATTTATTTAAGTGACGTGCCAGAAGCGGTTGATGGCCTTGTTTTTCTTGGAGCTTACCCAGCTGAAAATAATGATCTATCAGCTGTTGATTTTCCGGTAGTCTCCATCACCGCAAGCAACGACACTATTTTAAATTGGGAATCTTTTGAGACAAGTCAATCGCTGTTACCAGAAGATACGACGTATAACGTGATAGAAGGCGGTAATCATGCCAATTTCGGTTCATACGGTAAGCAAGATGGTGACGGTGAAAACACGATCAGCCGGGAAGAACAACAAACTACAACAAGACGCATATTCACTGACTTAATCGGGAAGTGAATAATAAGACAACATAAATGAATGAGGGTGAGTCAACATGACAAAAGAAATGAAGGAACGTTTCAATGTAAGTATTTCAGGAACAGGCGACAAGCGCATCGTCTTTGTTCATGGTTTCGCCTCAAACAAAAAGACGTGGGACTGGGTACTGCCAGACTTTACTGATGACTATCAAGTGATGACGTTTGATTTAATGGGATCGGGACAATCAGACTTAACCTATTATGCAAAAGAAAAATATCAAGTGATCGACGGCTATAGTGATGATTTGATTGAACTGTGCGACAGTTACGGGTGGCAAAATGTTCTATGTGTCGGTCACTCTGTTGGTGGGCTGATTGCTTTACTTGCTTCGATTAAACGCCCTGATTTATTTGAGAAAATATTTACGATTGGTGCCTCTGTGCACTATATCAATGATGAAGACTATTATGGTGGTTTTACACGTAACGATGTTGATCAAATTTTAGAGATGATGGAAATGAACTATAGTGGGTGGGCAAGTTTTCTTGCGCCTGTTGCTTTACCTACGTCTGTTGACGCTGAAAAATCACAATATATAGAAGATGAATTTCTAAAAAGTGATCCAGAAATAACCTATACTTTCTTGAAGGTGACGTTACTAATGGATTATCGTCAGTTATTATCTCAAGTATCGGTACCTGTGGTGATTTTACAATGTTCAGAGGATAGTTTTGTCCCGTTAGAAGTAGCGGAGTATATGCGTGATCAAATGAAAGATAGTCAGCTACATGCCATGGATGCGAAGGGGCATTATCCACATGTCAGTCATCCGCAGGAGACGATTGACGCCATAAAAGCTTATCTTTAAAAAGAGATAAAGGATGGAGTATGGGAGGTGAAGGGATGGAGGAGACCAGATGGGACGAAGCGATTGCCAGTTTTGTTAGTTTAAATCTTGCAGGGCATATCGTCAATTGCAATCAAACCTTCGCTGATTTTGTGAAGTACACAAAAGTGGAACTTAATGGTGCCCATATCGAACACGTTTTAAATAATGCGGGACGATTTTTCTTTCATTCCTTAGTCTACCCGAAACTGAGAGCAGTCGGTCAAGTAGAAGACATCTATATCACTTTAGAGACAAAGGAGTCACAATTAAAGGATTGTCTGTTCAGCGCGAAATTATTTAATGAACATGATCAGGCCGTGATTGATTGTATCATTTTTCCGGTATCACGGCAGATTAAGTATGAAAAAGAATTGAAAGAAATCAATAAGCGATTAGAAGAAGTGTTGAAAGAAAAAGAAGCGCTGCATACTACGCTAATCGAAAAGCAGCAACAACTACTAACGTTAAATAAAGAATTAAAACGCTATGCCACCCGAGATTGGCTCACTAAATTGTATAATCGTCGAGTGTTTCTTGATCGTTTAGAACAAGCGATCCACCGCTTTAACCGTACGGGAGAGTCATTCTCACTTATGTTGTTAGATATTGATTATTTTAAACGCGTCAACGATCAATACGGTCATAGTGTAGGCGACGATGTGTTGATACACTTGGCGCATACGATGGTGTATCATCAAGACTTGTCTTTTACAAGTGCGCGTTTTGGTGGGGAAGAATTTGTCGTCTTAATGCCCGACTTAACAGAAAAAGCCGCAACGGAAGCGGCAGAACTGTTGAGAGCGCATGTTGAGAAGGATCAATTCTTCACGGTGCCTATCACGATTAGTATTGGTGTTTCGACGTTCACATCAAGTGACGACAGTGATACGCTTATTTTAAAAGCAGATAAAGCGATGTATAAAGCAAAACAATCAGGAAGAAACAAAGTAGTGCACTACAATCAAATAAGTCATGATACACAATAAGCCGCAAAAATTGTAGATATCTACATCTTTTGCGGCTTATTGGTTGGTTGAATCAAAAAGTATAGCGGTGATTGACCTCTTGCAGCAGTGAAGTTAACAACGTTATCTGATGCGTTTATTTTCGTATTGAGAGGCTTTGTGATGTAAAAAAGGTCCTTCATAATCATTGGCGACTTTAATTACGAGTGAACTTAAACCGAGTAAAGCAATTAAGTTAGGAATAATCATGAGGCCATTGAAAACATCGGCCAGTTCCCATACGATTTCAGCACTCATTGTCGTACCGAACACGATACAAATCAAGACGAAAAGACGAAAAACAGGTACGCCTTTTTTACCGGCAAGGTATTTCACATTCGCTTCCGCGAAATAGTACCAACCGATAATGGTTGAGAGTGAGAAGAAAAATAAGCAAATAGCAATAAAGGTGGTACCGAAGTTACCAAAACCAATCGTGAAGCCTTCTTGTGTGAGCTGGGCACCAAAGAGTCCCGTAGGTAACGCATTTGTTGTCAGAATGACAAGAGCGGTTAATGTACAGACAATGCCTGTATCAATAACGACACCCATAATAGACACAAGGCCTTGTTCTGCCGGGTGCTTCACTTTCGCGACCGCATGGGCGTGTGGTGTTGACCCCATACCAGCCTCATTAGAGAATACGCCACGAGCAATTCCGTAACGTAAACTTTCTTTTAAACCGACACCAATGACACCACCTGTCGCCGCTTTTGGATTAAAAGCCCCGACAAAAATCATTTCAAAAGCGGGTAAAATCATATCGGCATGCATCACGATAATAGCGAGAGCGCCTAAAATATAAAAGCCAGCCATGATCGGTACGATTTTTTCAGTAAATGACGCAATCCGTGAAATACCTCCAAGAATAATCAGCCCAACTAAAAGAGCAATCACGACACCTGTGACGACGTTAGGTACTTCAAAAGCCGCGTAGACAGCTTCTGCGATGGAGCTTGATTGGACATATTCCCCATAAACCTAGGGCGATAATAATCGAGATGGCAAAAAATGTGGCCAATCCTTTACTGCCTAATCCGTTCTTAATATAGTAAGCGGGACCGCCAGTAATTTCGCCGTCGCGCTTTTCAGTATGAAGTTGAGCAAGGACAGCTTCAGCAAAAATCGTCGCCATTCCGAAGAAGCCACTGACCCACATCCAAAAGATCGCGCCCGGTCCACCAAGCGCAATGGCGGTTGCAACACCGGCTAAGTTACCGGTACCAACTTGTGCGGCAATGGCTGTTGCGAGTGCTTGAAAGGAACTCATCCCGTCTTCATCAGCCTGACTTTTCTTAAACATACCACCAAAGGTCTGTTTAAAGGCCATCCCGAACTTCCTTACTTGGAGCCCTCTTAAGCGAATGGTAAAGAGGACGCCTGTACCAACGAGTAAAATAAGCATAATCGGTCCCCATAAAATACTGTTAATGTCTTCTAGTAGTGTTTGTAGCTGCATTGTTTTCCCTCCAAGTGTGTGTTTATGTATCTCTTTATTGATATGATTTACATTCATTATTATGCCCACAAGAAGTGAGACACATAATGAGAGTGTTCTTCTGATGTGGACATTTGTCTTTTTATAATGGAAATACCTATTACTATACTAGAGTCATAAGGAAAAGTGAAGTGTTTTTTTCTTGTTCACAAAAGTGTTGTTTTTTCCTATTCATCAAAAGTGTGATCAAGTGTCAATCTGTTTTCGCTTTAGCAAGGTGTTTTCATTGACTTTTTTTCATAACCGTTAGATAATATTGACAGTGTTCTACATATTTCGTGCGTGTATGTCGAAGCCTCATTTCCAAGCTTAAGCTTTTTTGGAAACGAGTGCTCTTTTTTTGTCTATCTGTCCACAAGACAGGCGGAGTGAGTGGTATCAACTGTTTTGCGTATAAACGAGTATCCGTTCGTTCATTCTATAGAAAACAAAGATAAACGAGACATAAGAGAAGTGAGTAGAAAGAATAATTTTAGAGGGTGAGGGAAAGTTATGCAGTACGATAAAGAACTATTTGAGACGATGTCGATTCCAAAGGCGGTCGCAAAAAATTCGATTCCAGCCATTATTAGTATGATGGTTGTCTTTATTTATAACATTGCTGATACATTTTTTATTGGTCAAACAGGGGATGAATTACAAGTAGCGGCGATCACATTGTCGATGCCTGTGTTTTCATTATTTATTGCCGCAGGGGTATTACTCGGGATTGGTGGAACATCGATGATTTCACGTGCCTTGGGGAAAAGCGAGTGGAATATGCGAAGCATGTGTCTTCTTTTGCTTTTTATGCCTCGATTATTATCGGGTTAGTATTAATGGTCACATTTTGGGTATTTATGCCGACGCTACTAAATATTATAGGGGTTAGTGCCGATACGGTTGATTATACACGTGATTATTTAACGTATTTAGCGATAGGTGCGCCGTTTATTATTTTATCGCAAACGTTTAGTAACATTATCCGATCAGAAGGTAAGTCGACACTTGCGATGAAAGGCATGATGCTTGGAACAATTACCAATATAATCTTAGATCCGATTCTTATTTTAGGGTTTGATATGGGTGTCAGTGGTGCGGCGATTGCGACGGTCATTGGTAATATGTTCGGGGCAGCTTTCTTTATTTTCTATTTAGTGAGTGGAAAGTCAATTCTATCGGTTAAACCAAAAGACTTTATGATTAAGAACGGTGTGTTAGTCGGTGTACTGGCGATTGGTATTCCAGCATCACTAAACAATCTCATGCTGAGTGTAGCCAATATCTTTTTAAATAATTTCTTAATGAGTTATGGAGATATTCAACTTGCCGCCATGGGTGTCGCGATTCGAGCCAATCTCATTATGATTTTTGTTCAAATTGGTCTGGGTCAAGGGATTCAACACTTGTTGGTTACAGCTATGGGGCGAAGCATTTTGATCGTCTACGAGGCATTATTAAATTTTCTATTATTACCGCCGTTATTTTAGGTAGTATACTCACAGCGATTTATTGGGTCTTTGCGGATGCGATTGTTCAATCATTTATTGATAGCCCGGTTGTGATTGATTACGGAACAACGATGCTTAGAGCTTTGATTATTTCAGGACCGATTGTTGGGGTTATGTTTATCTTCATTAATGTCCTTCAAGGTTTAGGTAAAGTCATTCCATCACTTATCCTTTCTATATCCAGACATGGGTTGGTTTTTATTCCACTGTTGTACATTCTCGATTATACGGTAGGATTAAATGGAATCATTTATACTCAACCAGTAACTGATATCTTGACTGTGATTATCTCAATAATATTGTATACTGTAGTTAGTCGTGGTTTAGTCGAACAGAAAGCGATGAGATAGGAGCTTATACATGCAATCTAATCAAACGTACCGACAGTTGAAATGTCCCGTCGTTGATATTTGTGGTGGGTGTCAAGTCCAGCACTTACCTTATGAAAAACAGTTAGAACAAAAACAAAAACAGGTGATTGAGTTATTAAAGGCCTTTGGCCGCGTGGAACCAATTATCCCGATGAAAGATCCGTACTATTACCGGAATAAAATCCATGCGACGTTCCAAACCGATCGTCGGAACCGGATTATTTCTGGTATTTATCAATCAGGCACGCATAAAGTCGTGCCCATTGATTCGTGCCTCTTACATGACCAACGCGCGGATAAAATTATCGTCTCAATCAGAGGGTTATTAAAATCGTTTAAAATGCGCCCTTACAATGAAGATACGCGCCAAGGTCTCTTAAGACACGTTCTTATCCGTACCGGTTTTGAAAGTGGTCAAATTATGGTCGTGTTAGTACTCGGGACCCATGTGTTTCCGTCGCGTAAAAACTTCGTCAAAGCGTTACTTGAAAAACACCCAGAAATCACGACCGTTGTGATGAACGTCAACAACAAAAAAACAAGTATGGTACTAGGTGATCGTGAAACGGTGCTCTATGGTAAAGGTTTTATTCAAGATACACTGTGTGGGCTTAAGTTTAGAATTTCTCCGAAGTCATTCTACCAGGTGAACCCCGTTCAAACGGACATCTTGTATAATAAGGCGTTAGATTTAGCGAACTTTACCGGCAATGAAACGATTATCGATGCGTATTGTGGTATTGGTACCATCGGATTAATTGCCAGTAAACGCGTCAAGAAAGTCATTGGTGTGGAACTGAATAACGATGCATTTAAAGATGCGATCAATAATGCGAAACGAAACGACATCAAAAATGTCTTCTTCCATAACGCCGATGCGGGAGAATTTATGATCAAGAGTGCCAAACGCAAGCAGTTTGTCGATGCGGTCATTATGGACCCTCCTCGTGCAGGTAGTAGCGATGACTTCATCAGAGCACTTGCCTTTATGAAACCGAAAAAGATTGTCTATATCTCTTGTAACCCGGTTACGTTAAAGCGAGACTTAGAGAAACTGACGCGTAAAGGGTACCAAGTCAAAAATATGATTCCTGTCGATATGTTTCCTGGGACGGCACATGTTGAGGTGGTAGCGTTGATGTCTAGGGTGGATGAATAAGTGTAGTATAAGTGTTGATATAGCAAGGTTTATAGGGTTTCACCTGCGTTTATTTTAAGTGAATAAACGTAGGTGAACCCCTTTTTGTTATTGGCTTTACAAGCATTGAAATTTGGGGTTGAGTTGATAGGTTAGATTTTCAGTAGGGGAGTTGACAGGATAGATAATTGAAGGAAATCGTGATATATTTAGACTAACTAATATTGCTGAAAATAAATTGAATGTGATTAGTTTAAGTATGATATTTTCAATACGATTTCTGGAGGATAAGAAAATGTCTGAAAATAGAAAAATTCATTTCATTCCACCAAGACCTGTTAAACGTCAAAATAGCGTAGGAATCTATTGCCGAGTCAGTTCGAACAGCATGGAACAATTAAATAGTTTAACAAACTAGGTATCTGCACTTACCAGGTTAGCAGCCGCCACTCCGAATTGATTGCTTGTTGATACATATATAGATATTGCATCGGGGAAGACAGGTTCAAAACGAAAAGAATTTATGCATATATTGGAAGGTTGTCAGGCAAAGAAGATAGAGATCGTTATCACTAAAAACATTAGTCGCTTTGGTCGTGATACAGTTGAAGTGCTGGAGTCACTTCATAAGTTAAGAGAACACGGGGTTCGTGTCATATTTGAACAAGAAGGACTCGATACAGCTGATACAGATAGTGAATTGATGATTTCAATTATTGAATCAATTGGACAAGCAGAAAATGAATCGCGCAGTGAAAATATTAAATGGGGATACAGACGCCATGCGGCACAAGGCACATCAAAATTATATAATCGAAAATGCTTTTGCTATCAAAATGATACAGAAGGTCAGTTGGTTATTAAGGAAGATGAGTCTAAAAACGTTCGGTTGATTTTTGCTTTGTATTTGAAAGGATATAGTATTGTAGGGATAAAGCGGGAATTGGAAAAACGTGAAATAAAAACACCGACAGGAAAAGAGAAGTGGAATAAACGTACAATCGATGTTATGTTAAGCAATGAAAAATATATTGGTGTAGTTAGACTACTTAATGTGGGAGAACACCAAGAACATTATGTTTCAGAAAATAATCATCCAGCAATCATTTCAAAAGAGCAATTTGAAGCGGTACAAATCGAGAAGAAAAATAGAAGTAATGTTGTGAAAGGTGAAGATGGTGTTCAAAGGAAGAGTAGGAAATATAGTTCGAAGAAGAACTAGTCTAAGGAGAGATTATAATCAATATGGACAGTAAAAATAATATATTAGAATCCTGGATAATGGTTGAGCACCTATCTGAAGGAAGTATAAGTTTAAGAGACAAGAGCTTGAAAACATGGAATGACTTGCACGAAGAGAATTATTATGATTTATTTAAAAACAAAATTGAAGAGAGAAGATTGAAAAGTCACCAAAAGGGTGGCATAGTTTTATATTTTAATATATTCTCATTTAATGAAATTGTTGAGTTACTAAGAAAAAAATATCGTTTATCTCGGTCGCAACAAGAGATTGAAATGGGAGACAAATTTTCATTTGCTATATATTTTGATAAAAAACTTATATTAAATGAAGAAATGACTTTCTTCACAATGAGTCACTATATTAAACAATTTAAAAACATTCCTAGTGAGAGGGAATTTGACAGTTTTGAGAAGGGAACAAAAAAATATATTGAGGAATTATTTGATTTTAATGCAGACGCAGATTATGAAGAAAGTTTTAATTCGGCTTTTAAAAAATTACTGAATAAATTCTCTGTTGATATAAAGCAATGTAGGATGAAGGTCGTTTCAAATATAGCAACAGATGAGACAAATTTACATTCATTTTATGTAAAAGATTTAGAGATTGCCAAGCACATAGATAGTGAAAATCTGGATGCTTATTTATTAGGAAAGAGATCTAAACGAATTGACTTGGATTGTAGATCTGAATCAGATAAGTATAATCCTGATACGATTAAAAATGTTTTGCAACCATCAAATTTTCCAGTTTCAAGATTTCCAAGTAATCCAGAGCATGCACTTTCTTTAATGCAACAGATTGCCGTTAATTTAGCAATTGGATTTGACAATAAAAATATGAGAAGTGTAAACGGGCCGCCAGGAACAGGTAAAACAACTTTACTTAAAGATATCTTTTCAGAATTAATTGTACAACAGGCGGTTGATATTTGTAATTTATCAAATAAGGTTATTTATGGATCTAAAGAAACAGCATACTTTCAGAAAGCATCCATTGGTAAAATACCTGAGATTATTGCAGAAAAAGGAATAGTGGTTGTAAGTTCAAATAACGGTGCAGTTCAAAATATAGTTAATGAACTTCCCTTAACATCAGAAATAAATGAGATGTTTAGAAAAGATATTTTTGAAGCAGATTATTTTAAAGATATAGCTAATTCAGAAGTATCAGATGAATGGAAAGAAGAAAAAAACGGGAAATTTAGAAAGGTATTAAAAGCTGAACCAAATAATGATAGAGATAAATACTGGGGAGTTTTTCTTTAGAAGGTGGAAAAAAAGATAATATGGAATATGTTTTAACGGTTTTAAAGCATATCCTGAACTACTTAAATGAAGATTATGAACCTGATGAAAAAACATATGATAACTTCATGACGCAATACAAAAAAGTTCAATCTTATAAAGAAGCAAGTCAAAAAAATGCAAATGATTATGCTCAGATGCAAAAGCTATCTCGTGAGTTCAAAATAAAAGAAAGGAATTTTTTAAAAGATAAGTCTAAAAAAGAAAAATCTATTAAAGAGAAAAATATATCTGATATCAATGAGATGCAGGATATAAAAGAACAAAAAATAAGATTAGATGATGAACTTCAATTTATAGATGTAAAAATAAATGAGTTGGAAAATGAGAAGACAAGAACAAATGAATCATTACAAGCATTAAAGTTTCAAAAGCCAAGTTGGTTTAGTCGGGGAAAAACAAGACAGATATATAGTGAGAAACGAAAAGTTTATTCTGATCAACTGCTGTTGATAATTGAACAAGAGATAGAACTAGGTAGAGAAAAAAACAGAATTGTACATGAAAAAAGAGAGATTACCAATAGATTTAAAAAACTAGAACAAAAATTTGATAAAGATAAAATATTGATTGAAAATTGGATACAAATAAATCAAGATGAACTAAAAATTATGCGGGAAAGAATCAATAACTTTGAAGAAAGCCTAAATCATAATCAAATTAACGCACTAGACATGGAGCTTGATTATGAACAAATTCAAAAAATCAGTCCTTGGTTTGATGAAGATTATAGAATAATGCAGTCAAAGTTGTTTATTGATGCTTTGAAAGTACGTAAACAATTTTTATATGAAAATAGAAAAAATTTAAATGCAGCTTCTATCATATGGAATAAGCAAATTGATTATCTTGATAATAAATTAATTATTACTCAAGCATGGAATTGGATAAATATAGCTATACCTGTCATAAGTTCGACATTTGCAAGTGTGTCACGAATGTGTGCGAATTTTGAAAAAGAAACTTTAGGTCATTTATTTATTGATGAAGCGGGACAAGCTCTACCGCAAGCCAGTGTAGGTGCAATTTTTAAAAGTAGGAATATTATGGCAGTAGGCGATCCTGCACAAATCAAGCCGGTATTGACCTTAGACTCAGGTATTTTAAGACTGCTTGGAGAATCTTTTAGTGTATCTGAAAAATATCTATCAGAATCAGCATCAACTCAGACATTGCTTGATGAAGCGAGCCAATATGGATTTTATAAAGATGCAGAAAAAGAAGAATGGATTGGAATTCCTTTATGGGTACATAGAAGATGTAAGTACCCTATGTTCAGTATTTCTAATGAAATATCTTATGGTGGAAATATGGTGCAGAGTAACGAGGTATCTGGTAAAGCTGAATGGTATAATATTCGTGGAAATGCTATAGATAAATATGTGAAAGAGCAGGGTGAATTTTTAAAGGAAAAAATATCAGAAATGATTAAAGATAATCCAGATATAAATGATGAAAGTAAAAAAGATTTAATTTATGTGATTTCACCTTTTAAAAATGTTGCATATCAATTAACAAAAGAATTAGATAAAATTGGTTTCACTCGTTATGATGAAAATAAGAAGTCCACGAACGTAGGTACTGTTCATACATTCCAAGGTAAAGAAGCTGCCATTGTATTCATGGTGCTTGGAGCGGATACAAGATCTACCGGTGCTGCACACTGGGCAGTTGGTTCAGATAATCCGAATATAATGAATGTGGCTGCAACACGTGCTAAAGAAGAGTTTTATATTATTGGTGACAAACAGCTTTATATGAAATTGAATAGTGACGTGATTAATAATACGAATAAAATAATTAGCCAGTTTAATTTAGAAATAGCTGGTGTGTAAGTAGATAACAGATAAATAGATTTTTGTTTTATATTTGAACTCTGAATTTATCATTCAGGCGCATGAAGTAAATCAAATTAATGATTCGGCAAAGTTAAAAGTGTTAAAAAATTGATAATCATGTTGCTGACGCTATAAAAAACTTAGAATAGTCTAATTAAAAAATATTTCTCGTGTGAGTGATGTAGGTGTCAAACTAGCTTTAAATCAGTAGTTTTATGAAGTTTTTTTAAAAAAGAAACAGCCTAAGTATATCATGTGGAGACGATAGTCTTGATGTCAAGGGTAGCAAAGTAAGAGCGTAAAAATACATGTAAATTAGTAGTTTCCGTGATTTGAAATCTGGCATTTAACCAGGAGGATAATCACGGTTTCTTTACGTGTGAAATACATCGTTTTAGATAAGAAAAGTATAACAGCAATTTATCCAGTACATTAAATAGGCGGAAGTACAGCCGCAAAATGAAAAAGTAAAGAAACTACGTGTTGCTGCTTATTGCCGAGTTTCTATAGAAACGGAAGAGTAGAATTCGAGCTATGAGGTCCAGGTTGCTCATTACACTGAGTTTATAAAGAAAAATGAAGAACGGGAGATTGCTGGTATATTTGCCGATGACGGTATTTCAGGCACAAACTCGACAAAATGAGAAGAGTTTAATCAGATTGACGAGTACATGGAAGGCAACATCGATCGGGTAATTACAAAGTCCATCGGTCGATTTTTCCAGAACACTCTGGACTGCCTAAAGTATATTAGGTAGCTAAAGGATAAGAACATATCCGTGTTTTTTGAAAACATGAACACTGATACTGTACTGAAGGTGAAAACACGCTATTTAAAGCAATTTTGATTTCGCGTTGGTGTTTGTTTGGTGTTTAAAGATACTTAACGAAACTGAAAAACACCATGCAAAACAAGTTTTCGCTAAAACTTTTGTTAGTTTTTGGAAGTTGAATTTTTATTATAGCTTAGGGAGGTTTGGTGCCTCGATTTTGGCTCATCACTATGAACCACACAAATACATGATACATTATGGAATTTGAGCCAATGCTATAGTATGCTTCTTCAAGTAAAAGTGACAAAAGTTGAAACAAGTAGATAATTATTTACGTGATCTTTTATTGTTGCAAGAAGAAAAAAATGAAAATTACTTCTATTTTTATTTACAATAGAAATTTGCTAATGTATTATTATGTTACACGATATATCGCTTAACATAATAACGCGATACATAACATTTTAAAGAACCAAAGAGGGGGTGTAAGCAATGGCATATAACGGGGGACCGATGACAGAAGCAATGTATTACGTACTACTTGCACTTATGCGGCCTAACCATGGGTATCAGCTTATACATACAATTACAGAAGTATCAAATGACAGATTAAAAATGGGACCTGGAACACTTTACGGAGTACTCTCACGCATGAAAAAAGACGGTCTTATATCTCTAGCAGAAGATGATGGCAGAAGGAAGACCTATCAAATAACACCAGAAGGGGAACAGGCTTTACGTATAGAGTATGGTCGATTACAAGCTCTGATAAAAGATAGCAGAATTTTAGAGGAAGGTGATGAGTATGAATAAAACAGTCCATAAACTTCGACCAGTGATTATTGGCGAATTGGTGAGCATGAAAGTTGGTTTGCAGACATGGCGGCTAAAGGGTTGCATCTAAAAAAGATGGGAATACATTTCGCAAAATTCGTTAAAGGTGAACAGAAGAAAATGAGATATAGAATAGATGTATCCATAAAGAAGAAGATTTCACCAGAACAAATACTAATGTATGCCGAAAGTGGTTGGGATTATGTAACAAGCTATAATTCTTTTCATGTCTTTTCATCACCGGAAGAACGCAAGGCACCAGAACTTCATACAGATCCCCCTGAACAGGCTTATACATTAAAGGAACTGGACAAGAAATTAGCTTCAAATGCTGTTATAGTAGTTGTCTCGGCGATTTTAATTATCGTAATGAATTTTGCTATCTGGTTTCTTGATGGGACACCGACCTTAGTTATGGTGGAAGGTGGTGCTGTTCAGCCATTAATTTTAGCGATTTTCTTCGCATACACAGTCTATAATTCGCTCCGAGCATCCATTTCCATTCGTGCATTGCGAAGAAAACTTATCGAAGGAAAACCAATTACTCATCATGCTCCGTGGAAGAAGCACCACCGATTACATTCTACTATCGCTTTTCTCTTTACAGTAGTAGTTGGATTGAGTGCTATCATTCCATTCGTTCAGCTGGTAAAGATGGATACGAAAACATTGCCTGAAGCAAATCTTGACTTACCGATTGTCAGGTTAGCTGATGTAGAAGAGAACCCAGCATTGGTTCGAGCGGAACCTTCCTATGTGAATAGCAATGTGGACTGGGGCAACCGGTATTCGTATGATTGGAGTCCATGGGCACCTGTGCAATATGAAACAGATGAACAGGGTGTGGTTCCCGGAGAAATGTGGGAGGACGAAAGCGGTGAATATTCACCGGCTATTCATACACAGGTTTATCAGCTAAGTATACCAACTCTGGCGGATAATCTGATTTCTGATTTAATAGAAAGATATAGATATGAAGATAGCAGAGAAGATTTTGTTGAAACAGAACATCCAGACCTGGATTTTTTGATTGTTCATGTGGAAAAGGAAATGAAAGAAGTGTTTGCTTTCAAAGGAAAAGCGGTCATGCATGTTAGGTATTATGGCTATGCAGATATAAATTCAGTAATAGAAAACATAGTGGAGAAGATTACCTTAATTTCAGATTAATGTTGTCCTATTTAACAAATAGATGCATTTCCAGAGTTAGGATCTGCGCTTTTTACATAAAAGGACCAGCTTATTTTGTAAATGCAATTGAAGATTTCTTAACTATTAAATCGAAAAGGAGTTGTTTTACATGACACAAGAATTTTCGGATAAAGAATTGAAAAGTCAATTGAGTGGTCATTCGAAAGAAGCAGAACGCCTACTGAATGACGAGGATAAGATGGAGAAGTTCTTAGAGCGCATGGAGCGGAAGCTTCAGAAAGTACCGATGGTAGGTAATAAACTGTCGAGTATTCCGATGTTAATTTCGCTTGCTCGAGCTTACATTAAAAAAGAATACCGCGAGATACCAATCGGTAGTATGATTGCGGTTGTGAGTGCACTACTATATTTTGGCTCGCCTGTTGATTTAATTCCTGACTTCATCCCAGTTGCGGGTTATTTAGATGATGCGGCCGTTATTGCCTTTGTCTGGACACTGGTAGAAGATGATGTAACTGAATATAAACAGTGGCAAAAAGCCAATGGGAAACGTGTTCTCGAGGATGAGTAAGTAAGTAAGACGTACAAAGCTATTTGACTTTGTGCGTCTTATTTATTTTGATTTTTTTAATGACGCTGGTATAAGATAAATGGTTATAGTATGATTAAAATGTATTTACATAAAAAGTAATATTAGGATTATTAATTGCTCGGACGGAGGGAATACATGAATTAGTATTCTAAGTTGTTGCTGGTCATTGTAGCAAATCTCATTATTTTGGTTACTAGCTTTTTTTCTGATGTGAAAGCCCTATTTAATCAAACGAGGTATCAAGAATTAAATGAACGGAATCTCCGTTACTCTCGTATATGTAGCTGTGAAGATCTGAGAACATTTGAGCTAATAAATCTTTCATAATAAAGCATACAGTTTTGAATAAAGCATTTATTTTAAGTATTGGATTAGCTGAATGATCGTTATTCTTTTAATAAGCTTGATTAATTAAGTGGTCGATAGGCGAACGATATTCTATCGGCCATTTGAATATTTTTATGTAAGATTATTAACGTTTGTGCGTCTTATATATAGGGGGTGAAAAAGTGACGGAGCTTGAAGAGATTTACAATGAGTATTTTAAGGACGTATACCTCTTCATATACAGTTTATCAAAAGATAAACATATTGCGGAAGATTTGACGTCTGAAACATTTGTAAAAGCAATGAAGTCAATTGAAAGCTTTAAGGGAAATTGTGATATCAAGGTGTGGCTATTTCAAATCGCAAAAAACTCATATTATTCTTATGTAAGAAAACATAAGCGCTTAATTGAGCTCGAGGCAGTACCGGAAAAGAAAAGTGATGATAACTTGGAGAAGTCAGTGTTTTTAGCTGAAGCATCGATGGAGATTCATGATATTATTCATCATTTATCTGAGCCATACAAAGAGGTGTTTTCGCTAAGAGTTTTTGGAGAGTTGAGTTTTAAGCAGATTGGTCGTTTGTTTGGGAAAACCGATAATTGGGCCTGTGTCACTTTTCACCGGGCTAGACATAAGATCAGAGAAGAAATGAGGGATAATTGATGAAAGTCACTTGTCATGTTATTAAAGATATGTTGCCGTTATATTCAGAAAATATGCTGAGTGAAGACTCATGTAAAATGGTTGAAGAACATATTGAACAATGTCAGAACTGCAAGAATGACCTAAATGACATGCGCACGTTTAATGAAGTACCAGTAAATAGGGATGTTTCTCCTTTACTAAAAATCAAATCAACGTTACGTAAGAAGAAAATTCAGACGGTCATACTCTCTGTCTTGTTTTCAATGATATTTTTTATTGTCGCATTTGCTTTTTTGACTGAACCAGAGTATATCCCATACAACGAAAGAAGTGTCACTATAAATGAGATTGGAAATGGCTCAGTCCTAGCTCAGTTTGATGATTCAATAAATGGCTATGATATTGATAAATATTTAACAGATGATGGATATGTCTATCACGTTACAACATGGACTAATATTTGGAACAGGAATATAAAAAAATCTCATATTAACAATACGCTTTTAAATCCAAATGGTGAAAATGTGACGTCTGTCTATTACTACAATGCCGGTGTAAGTGAAGATGTATTGATATTTGGTCAAGAAATAGAGCCCGATGGAGGCGTTATAACATTACCAAGATTAAATTTATCTTATTACGTTATAATTGCTGCTGGATTAGCTATAGTGAGTGGATTAGTTATGCTGATCAATTACCGTAATAAAAAAGTGTTTACATTCTCGCTGAAACTTTTCTTTTTACCCGTAGCTTACTTAATAGCACATCTACTTATTAAAGGATTTACAACCACATCATATGCAGCAACAAGAGATTTTTATGTCATATTATTAATTGCGATGCCGCTTTATAGTGCTTTTTTGATGATGTGGCATTTAACCAGCAACTATAAAAACAACAAAACGCTATTGTAAAATTAGAAATAACTTATAGGAGATGTATAAGGTTTTACTACTTGCGATTATTATAATCGCAAGTAGTAAAATGGGAGAGTTGATAATATTTTTAGTAAGAGAAAAAGAACGTAAGTTGCTAAAGGCGGATATATAAAGAAAAACTATCAGATGGAAGCGGTCAACGGACGGTATTAAATTGAAAAAAAGCCTTTTTAAATGAGTTTATCGAAAATAGGGACTCTTACTTTGGACTTTTAATCATAGCAAAGTATCGCTGAATACTAAAAAAGCATCAAGATCTTCGCCTTAATCAGCTAAAATCTCGATGCTTTTTCGTTTAAACTGTTTAAATAAAACGGTTACTTTTTATATTTGAGACAACAGCTTTTAGTGATTTAGATTTAAAGTTTCATTCACCGTCTTCATCAACAAGTCACTTTAAGTATTTGCGCATTCACTAATTAATGTTTGTTATACTTGTGGAGGTGTACCTTCAGCGTTTGATACAACGGCATCGATTTGAATTAAAGCATCTTTAGGTAAAGCAGATACACCAACTGTTCTTCTTGCAGGGACACCGTCTGGGAAGAATGTTGTGTAAACTTCATCTACCGCATCAATATCTGTAATATTTTTAAGGAAGATATTGACCTTTACTACATCGTCCATAGCGTGATCGATACTTTCTATAATTGCTTTAATATTTTTTAAGCACTGCTCTGATTGTTCTTTTACACCACCAACCACGATTTCACCCGTTTTAGCATCCAAAGGTAATTGTGCTGAGATGTGATTGTAATGAGAAAATGCTACCGTTTGTGTAGACAAAGAACTGATTGGTGCATTTTCTGTATTATTTGCCTTGATGACGATTCCGTGTCTGTCTTCTATAAGTTGTGGAGGCGTACCGTCTCCGTGTGACACAACTGCTTCAATTTGCACTAATGCATCCATTGGTAATGCTGACGCTTCGACAGTTGTTAGAGCCGGCATATAGGCCACAGCTCTCGCAATCGCCGAATCCGGGAAGAATGTTGTATATACTTCATTCACCGTATCAATATCTGAAAGGTTCTTTAAGAAAATATTTATTTTAACAATATCATCAAAAGGAACGTCAATACTCTCTAAAATTGCCTTAATATTTTTTAAGCACTGTCCAGTTTGCTCTTTTACACCGCCAACAACTAATCTACCTGTTTTAGGATCGATAGGCAATTGAGCTGAAAGGTTATTGTAGTGTGAGAAAGCTACCGTTTGTGTAGAAATAGCACTTGTTGGTGCATTTACCGTATTATTTGTCAGCTTTATAAGGTCGCCTGCTTGCGGTGCGTTTGGAATTGTACCTTCACCATTTGAAACAAGCACTTCAATTTGTACCAACGCATTCATTGGCAGTGCTTCAACTGCAACGATTGTTTGTGTAGGAACGTAAGTTGGGAAGAATGTTTTTAACACTTCGTCTACTACATCAACATCTTTGATATCCTTAAGAAATACACTAATTCTAACAACATCGCTCATAACATGGTCGATGCCCTCTACAATAGTCTTGATGTTGTCAAAGCACTGCTTCGCCTGCTCTTTTACACCGCCAGATACTAATTCACCAGACGCTGGATCAATAGGTAATTGTGCTGAAAGATTGTTGTAATGAGAGAAAGCGACGGTTTGTGAATATGGCCCGATACTTTTGGGAGCGCTTTCTAAATTTCTTGCTAATACTGTATTATAATTGCTCATGGTTGTATTCCCCTTTTAAATGTTTTTTAGTTAAGCTACATAAATAACCCATGTTTCGCTCCGTAAAAGTCGGTTTTAATCTTTTAATAACTAACGATTTTTTTTGAAAAATTACGAATAAAGACTAGAATTACACCTGAAATCATTCAAACATATGGCATGATTGGAGGATGGTACCTATCATCCAATCAGTAATGTTAGCGCTTCAACTTACTTGATTACGTTAGCTGAACTGATGACATTCTCACATAAATGAAAAAACAATGCTCACTAAAAAACGGCCTTAATTTTTGAGTGAGTCATGTTTGGATTGAACTCTCAGCCTAGTTATATCAAGGATTTAATGCCTAATTTCTGCGGGTAAACGTGAGTTAGTAACCCAATGGCGGTTACTGTAGAGGCAATTATAACAAGCTTTTTTTATTATTACTACATTTTTTAATAAATTGTTAATAAAGTAAGTCATTTCATCAATTGAAAATGATAATATAATCCATGGATAAAATATTCCAAGAGTAATTTCCCGTTTCAGAGTACATTTCATGGAAAATCACGTATTAGGTGAAAAGAGTCCTCTGTTCGGAAGAAGAACAGGACAGTTGAAAGTGAATCCACTTGATTACTATGATTCAGCAAAATTCTATCCAAAAGCAAGTGCTGAGGATAAAATAAAATATTATGCCTGTATGGGTGGGACGCCTTATTATCTCTCATTGATTGATCAAGGCATGAGTTTTGAAGAGGATCTTGGAGAACTTTATTTTGAAATTAATGGCTATTTAAACAATGAAGGTATTCTTTTGATGAAACAAGCGTTTAGAGAACCAGCGAACTATAATGCTGTTCTACAAGCCATTGCGAGTGGTTCTAACACGCTGGGTGAGATTGCTGGGTTTACACAACTTGAAACCAGCTTGATTTCAAAGTACCTTGTGACGCTTCAGGAAATAAATTATATTGTGCGTGTCATTCCGTTTGGCTCAAATCCATTAAAGGGTAAAACAAGTCAGTATCATATAACGGAGAATTTTATTGCTTTTTGGTATCGTTACGTTTTTTCAGTCAGAACGGCGATTGATCGTGGCAATGGTGATATCTATTGTGGTTTAGCGCTTGATGACTTGTCACATTTCATCGGTCCAATATTTGAAGAAGTCACACGTCAGTACCTTCGTAGAAAGAATGCACAGGGGAAATCACCTTTTATCGCCAAGTCATTCGGAACATGGTGGGGGAAAGATAATAGGGGCAATGTACAAGAAGTGGACGTCGTTCTCGAGTCAGTATCGAGTCAAGCATTACTTATTGGAGAATGTAAATGGCGTCCTTCGTTTAAAGTTAATAAGACAGTCGAGAAACTTCAAGAACGAGCAGCTTATTTTGATAAGTATACGACGCAAAAATAGTTGTTTACTAAGCTACCGCTAAAATTAGATCAGACATCAGACATAATCAATATCTCACTCGATGACTTTTTCGAGTAAGATTTTCCGTAATGATACCTTAAAACAAACATACTTATAGTAAACGTCATATAAGTATGTTTGTTTTACACTTGACCTTCTCATAGCGCTCGCCATCGTGAGAAGGTTATTTTTTTATCGTCTCAGAGCGATAAGGCACCTTCCTCAAACATTCGTGAGAATGTTAGGTGGAGGTAGCTCAACGGAATAGTCATGTCAATTAGCTATAGAAGAGTCTAATTCAACAAGCCATGTTTGGTGCATGTTTTCAAATAATATATTTGTTTCTTCTGTAGTCGGTGTATTTAAATAGATAATATGATCATCCGTTTCAAGATAGATGAATAGAGATACGTCTGTCGTTAGAAACAACATCACTGCCCCGTGCTCGGTAGTTCTAAAGTGGCCTTTTAAGTGTGAGTTAAACGACGAACCGTTGGTCCGTTTTTCTATGGTCGGTAAGTCAGTGACTAACTGTATATCGTGAATATCTGTCCATGGAATGGTTTCGCCATACATTCCTTGAATCGTTAGACTTTCCTGATTAAATGTTACTTTAGTTGCTTGAGATGAGTAAACGAGTAAGACTATGACAAAGATTAAAGCGATGGTGATGATACTTATAATTAAAACAAGCTGTTTTCCTTGTCCTTTACGTAATTGTCCGTTTTCATCATACACATTCTCATCAAATGTTTGCGCTTTAATTAATACAAAGACAGTAGAAATGGCGAAAAATATGATAAGAGGTAAAGTTAATGACTCTACACCTAAACGAAGCAATATGCCAAATAGAATAAGAACAGCACCGATCATATAAAGATATTTACCGATGAAAGCTCCTAGTTTGTCTACATCGACGCGAGCTTTTTTCTCTTCTGACATGGTGTTATAACCTGAGATGAGAAAATACCATTTTAATTGATGAATACCCACACCAAGAAAAATGAAGACAAGCCCAATGATCAACAATACCCACATAACGCCACTCCTCACACGATTTAATTTTAAGATAGTCGCTATTACCATTATACGTTGTAAACAAGAGAATTTATAGTCGCAACAAATGAACGTTGACGAAAGCTCGAAGGTCTCATATAATATAGTTAGTTTAACTAACTATATTGAAGGAGAACACGATGACAATCTATCAAAGTATGGATGTATTAGGACGATTTTGCCGATTGAAACTGGCTGTGAAACAAGATCTACCCCTGCGCTCAAGTGAAATGGGGGTACTTATTTACTTATCAAAACAAACGGGTGATGTCACACCGTTAATGGTGAGTGAGTTTTTACGGGTAAAAAAACCATCGGTGACACCACTGATTCAAACACTCATTAAAAAAGAATATGTGACAAAACAACGATCTCAGGTTGATAAACGAAGTTACACACTTCAAGTGACAGAGCGAGGATCTCGTCTACTTGAGGAAGTAGAGGCGGATTACTTATTGTCAGTTTCAGTGCTTAAAGAAAAGCTTGGAAACGATCAATTTAATGACTGGATTAGATTAACAGAACAAGCAAATACCATATTAGAGGAGTTGGCATTATGCGAGTCTTAGTTACTGGCGCAAGTGGAAATGTTGGTCGATTTGTGGTAAAAGAACTACAAAAGCTAGGAGAAGATGTTGTCGTTGCGGGAACGAATAAACAAAAACTTATCGGAAAATTCGGAAGTGATGTTGAAGCAGTTACCCTTGATTTTACGTCTCCAGATACATTTAAAGAGGCAACTAAAAATATTGACCGTGTATTTCTTATGCGCCCCCCTCACTTAGGTAAGGCAAAAGATATGTATCCGTTTATTGATCACTTATCGGAACAGTCGTTACAACTCGTTGTCTTCTTATCCTTAATGGGTGTCAGTCGTAACCCTTTCCCGCCGCATCACCGGATTGAAAAATATATTGAGAAGCAACACTTGCCATATACACGTGAGACCAGGCTTTTTCATGCAGAACATTTCTGGTGTTCATGCAGAAGAGATAAAAGAACAGAACAAAGTATTTGTCCCCGCAGGTACCAGCGAGACAAGCTTTATCGACGCACGTGATATTGGTTTAGCCATCGCTAAGATGCTTCATCAACCTGAAAAACATCATGATAAAGCTTACACACTAACCGGTAAAGAAGCGCTCACGTATCATCAAGTCGCTCATATCTTGAGTGAGGTGACGGGTAAAGAAATTCTATATGAGAAGCCAAGTATGTTAGCATACCGAAAATATTATATCGAAGAAAGACAATTAGACCCGACTTATGTGACCGTCACGATGATGTTGTATCTAATGACCCGACTAGGTACGGCGAAAGCTGTGACAGCTGATTTTTCAGAAATAACAGGAAAAGAACCAACGTCATTTAAACAATTTGCGCATGACTATGCAAGTGAATTTGTTTTAAAAAAAAGATTTTCGGCACGGAATATTATCGTTTTAAAAGTAATATTTGCTATAATGATAAGGAGATATAATTAAAAGAAGGTGAGTTTATGACGACGATGAAAGATGTTGCCGCAAAAGCTGGTGTGGGTTTAGGAACGGTATCAAGGGTGATTAATAATTCGGGATCGGTAAAAGAAAGCACCCGTATAAAAGTAATGAATGCGGTAAAAGCATTAGACTATCAGCCAAATGAAGCAGCAAGAAATTTTAAAATGCAAAAATCATTATCTGTGGCATTAATTGTCCCTACGGTATGGCATCCGTTTTATTCAGCATTCTCTTATTATGTAGAACGAGAACTATTTAAAAATAAATTTAAAACGATTATTTGTAACTCTAGAAACGAAGTAGACAGAGAAATTGAATATATTGATATGTTAAAGAAGAATAAAATCGATGGTATTATTGCGATCACCTATAGTGAAGCCATTGACCAATATGTAACAAGTCATTTACCGATGGTGAGCATTGACCGACATTTTACAGAGGATGTGCTAACAATTACGAGTGATCACTTTCAAGGTGGCTGCCTTGCCGCATCAGAGTTGATAAGGCACGGCTGTAAAACGATTGGTTATATTGGAAGTGTATCAAAGATAAAAAATGAATCGATGCTGCGGAAAAAAGGCTTTATCGAGTATGTAGAAAAACAGGGAATCACATATAGCGTGAAGGAAATAAATGAACCTGTGTTAGATATCCAAAGAGAGATATTAAGCTTTATAGAAAATACCCCGCACTTAGATGGACTCTTTTGTATGAATGATAAATGGGCTGAAAAAGCTATTGTTGCGTGTGAACTGCTAGGTAAAAAAATACCAGAAGATATTCAAATCATAGGATTTGATGGAGCTAAGACGAATGAACAAGCGGAGATTAAACACTCAACCATTGTTCAACCGATTCAAACATTAGCACAGCTGGCAGTAAAGAAGCTTATTCAGATTATCGAAGGAGAGCCCGTTGAAGAGAAGGTGATCGTTCCGGTAACTTTTTTTGAAGGAGATACAACAAAAAAGGTTGACGAATGATTAACGGTGTATTAGAATGTAGACGTAGAAATTAAACGTTTACATTTCTTTTTGGAAACGTTTCAAAAAAAGAGAAGACTCGACGGGGTCTTTTTTATAAAGTGAAATTGGAAACGTTTCAACTTTATTTTATATACCTTTTTGGAAACGTTTCAATTGTTGAATCGTAAGATTAAATCAAACAACAGCTCAATATCATGAGGGAGGAATTATCGTGGCTCGAGATGCTAAGAAAGTTTCAACGTTGGTTTTAGAGGCATTAGGTGGAGAAAGTAATATTGTCTCAATGACACATTGTGCGACAAGATTAAGAGTAGTAACAGAATCAAATGAAAAGGTTGATAAAGAACAAATTGAAGCGATAGAAGGAGTAAATGGCTATTTCTATCAAAGTGGTCAACACCAGATCATTTTAGGAACGGGGTTTGTAAACAAAGTCTATGATGAATTAAAAACAATGGATGTAAAAGAAGGTGGTGACAATCATAAGGAAGCAGCACAACAGAAATTGTCTAAGCCACAACAACTCGTAAGAGCACTCGCGGATGTGTTTATACCGATTATTCCGGTTTTAATTGCGACAGGTTTATTAATGGGGCTAAGAGGATTACTCGTCAATGGTTTCGGTATGACGTTTTCTGATGAGTGGGTGGTGTTAACACAAGTTTTAACAGACACAGCCTTTATTTTCATTCCAGTATTAGTCACGTGGTCTGCGATGAAAAATTTGGGGGCACTCCAGTTATAGGTATTGTGTTGGGGATGATGTTAGTTGCGCCGCAGTTACCTGATAAATGGGCGGTTGCTTTTGGGGATGTTGAACCATTATCTTAACGATATTCGGTTTTGATTTTACAGTAACAGGTATGCAAAGTTCTATATTACCGGCTGTGTTTATGGGGTGGCTTGCCGCTAAACTTGAAAAGAAATTCAGACAATGGGTTCCAGAAGTCATTGATCTCATTTTAACGCCATTTTTAACTTTATTTACATCTTTAATCTTAGGGCTGATTTTAGTTGGGCCGACAATTTTAATCATCGAAAACTTACTTACTGAAGGTATCATGTACTTCTTTGAGTTACCGCTTGGATTAGGTGGGGTTATTTACGGCGGTTTAATACAGTTCTTAGCTGTCACAGGTATGCATCATACGATTGTACCAGTAACCGTAAAGATGGTTGCGGAAACAGGTTACGATATCATTAACCCTATTGGTACGGCAGCAATCGCTGGCCAAGCTGGTGCAGCATTAGCTGTTGTTTTAGCACAGAAAAACCGTCAAAAACGCGTCACAATGATTGGTTCTGTTATTCCAGCCTTCTTTGGTATTACTGAACCAGCGATGTTTGCGATTAACTTACCGAAAGGTTCACCATTTTTATTTGGATGTGTTGGTGGGGCTGTTGGTGGTGGATTAGCGTCTATCTTAGGTCTAGCGGCGGCTGGAACAGGATCAACTATGTTACCAGGGTTGTTATTATACATTGGTGATGGCTTGTTATTGTATATTCTGGTGATTATAGTGGCATTACTTACAGCTTCTTATTCACTAAAATCTTTTATAAAGAGAAAGTAACAACAAAGTAAGATGAACATTATTTAAGATAGGAAGGTATTTTCTCCCTTCCTATCTCATTTTCGTATATAGGGGGAGTTATCAATGTTTGACTTTGATAATAGACGTAACCGTTTTATAAAGATAGAGGATGTACCAGATAGCTATATGAGAGAGATAAAAAAGAAAACTCTATCGGATGAGTATTATCCAAGGTATCATGTCGCGCCTAAGCATGGTTTGTTAAATGATCCTAACGGATTAGCTTATCATAACGGGGAACATCATATTTTTTATCAATGGTTTCCTTTAGGTCCTGTGCATGGCCTTAAGTATTGGTATCATCTGTCAACAAAAGACTTTGTTGACTATACCGATCACGGCATTGCGCTCTATCCAGATGAAGATTTTGACTCACACGGTTGTTATTCTGGCAGTGCCGTTTCTGTAGATGAAGATTTATATTTGTTTTATACAGGGAATAAAATGTTAGAAGATCATACCTTTATTCAGTCACAATGTCTAGCTGTAATGGGAAATAATAATAGTATGATTAAAAAAGGTGTAATAGCAAATACACCGGCTGATTTTACTCATGATTTTCGTGATCCTTCTGTCATTAAGCGAGACGACAAACTCATGATGTTTGTCGGAGGAAAAACCATTGAAGGTGATGGAGCACTTGCTTTATATGTGAGTGACACTGTTGAGGATGATTTTAAATATCAAGGCAAAATTGATGCTCAGGCAGAGGACTTCGGATATATGTGGGAATGCCCGAGTTATTACGAAGAAAAAGACCAAGGTGTGCTGATCCTATCTCCTCAAGGTATTTCATCTCAAAATAAATATGACTATAAAAATGTTTTTTCCGTCGTCTACGCCATAGGTGACAAGTAGATGTCAATCAACAAACGTTTACCCATGGTGGATTTATTGAAATGGATAAAGGCTTCGATTTCTATGCACCACAAACGTATTTAGATCATCAAGGAAGACGAATTATGCTTGGGTGGTTAGGGAATTCTAAGAGTAAGTACCCAACAGATAAGAATGGCTGGGCACATATGTTAACGATTCCTCGAGAATCATGATCAAAAATGATACGCTCAGACAGCGACCTTTAGCTGAATTAAAAGCTTTAAGAACAGAAAAACAAGCGTTACATCAAACGAATTACTTAACATCAAAGGCATTTGAGTTGGTATGTGACGTTGAAGATGTGTTTCAATTAAGTTTTGAGAATGACAAAGGGGATCATATAACTTTTTCTTCAGACGGAATGGCGTATTGTTTAGACCGAACCCACATGTCTGAAGTATATGCTGAGAAATTTGGAACGGTAAGGTACGCGAAGCGAAAAATACAAAAGAATCATACAATCAGAATTTTCGTTGATCATTCTAGTATGGAAATATTTTGTGATGATGGTGAAACGGTATTGACGAGCCGATTTTTTATCCATCAGTTATCACTATTAAAAATAGAAAATATAACGGGGAATCTATATTATTTGTCTAACATTAAGAACGGACAAACCATTTAATATGACACTGTGTTAAAGGCATGACTGAAAATCAAGAATAAAATAGTCATGATTAAAGTATAAAAAATGAACGCTATACGCTCTAACGACAGAAAAAATAGACCTACTGTTAAAGTCAGATATTAAGTATATTAGACTTCAGCGGTAGGTCTATTTAATTAATGTGGAAATTCATTCGGATTGTTTGCTTTTCATCTCTATCCCAGGCTCGATATAGTTTCTGTATCGCTGCTTTAGATCAACATAATCACTGACAATCTGCCAGTAGTCTTTTTCGTTTTTCGGCGCCGGTGTCCAGTCTTTATCCGGCCATTGAGATAAAACGTCAGAAAAGGATTGCTCATCTAAGAAATACTTATCTACTGTTGCCCCGGTGCAGCCATGAAGAGGTGCGAGATAAAGATACCCATCAAAGAATTGAGCGAAGAAATCAAAGGTATTTTGACGGTCTAGGTCATGATGAGTGACGTACTTTTTCAAATCAAACCCTGCTGGTTAGATAGATGTTGTTCAACAAACGCCGTTAGTGAAGGTAGTATTTGTTTTTGTGTCACCATCTCCATCAAAGGTTCAAGTGGTTGATGGAAAAGCAAGTTGGTGACCCGGTGACCATAGACTTCATACAAATACTCACCAAGCCATTTTGTCTCTTGTAATTCGCTTTCAGATGTTGATTGTGACTGAGCAAGGGGGTGTATTCTTATGTCTGCTTTGATTAAAACGCCAGACTGCTTCATATAAATCAAGATACTCTTGATAAGCCCATCTGACGTTATAGCGAAACATTAGCTGTCGGGCTAAGTTTCTATCAAACGTCTTTCCCGTTAGTAATTGATTTAGTATGTCTTGATCTTCACTTGCCCCAAATTCCATCGCCAGATAAGTCACACCTGCCGCATGTAAATCAGGAATCATATCTTTAACGAAATCAAGATGGGTCTTAACCGCATGATCTTCCGCTAATAAAACGACATCATGTTGTTTAAAGGCCTGAAGCAGGTAGTCTTTTGGGTGATTAAATATAGATTGATGAGTCATGTATCTTTACCTCCTATTCATGAAATAACCACTGAATTATGTTGATAAATCGCTCCCGCCAATCATCTTCATGATGCGCGCCACCTTCAATCACGTTAAATCTTAATTGATCATGCGGTAAAGCTGTCTGACGTAACGCATCAAAAACATGTTGGTTACTATCTAAATAGATGTGCGGAAAGTTAAGATTAGTCGCATCACTTGTTTCATTTGTGCCAACATCTAAATATAGCTTTAATGTATCAGAACGGTTTGATGTATAAATGGCTTGAATCAGTTGCTCTTCTGCGAAATAAGCAGCGGTCGATAGGGCAGCGACTTTATGAAAGACATTGCTATGAAAAAGCCCACCGCAAATAGAAATCAACCCACCCATAGAACTCCCCATCATCGCTGTGTGTTCTCTAGCTGTTAGTGTCCGGTAATGGGTATCGATATAAGGTTTTAATGTTTCTGCGAGGAATTGCAGGTATTCAAAGCCTTTACCACCTAAGCGATTGGTCTTTTTCGCATGTGGTAAATACTCCCCTCCTTTTGTGCTTGTCCATGGACAATACTCCTCGTATCGATAAAGCCCACCGTTATCAATACCAACAACAATGTAAGCTTGACGTTCGTCGTGATGATAGACATCATCAAGTAAGTGTCTCACATCCCATATGCTTCCGAAACTTGACGTCTCTTTCTCAAACAAGTTTTGTCCGTCATGCATATAAATAACCGGATAGTGGCGGTTCGTCTCGTTATAATCAGGTGGTAAATAGATCCGAACTGTTCGCCGGCGATCAAGTTCGGGTAGATAAAAATGATCCAGATGTAACAGTTGACTATGTGCCATATGATTACCTCCTAAGGGAATGTTTTGTTGTGTTTAGTATAAGTGGTTTTAACGTCATTAAATAGTATAATATTAAGATAAGTCGTATAATATTATCATTGTTTTTAATGGAGGTGATGGAGATGGAAGAGACGTTCATTGGGGATGCGACAGTGTTTGTCCCGGAGATGGATTTGTTATTAGACCGAGGAGACCTCGTGGCGATAGAAGAAATTTTAACGAAAAAGCACCTGACTGAAGTGGCGGAAGATAAAGCAGTGAGCGTGAAACGAATCGATTTATACATTTGGCAAGCCATCTTAGTCAGGCGGCTGTCCAGTCAATCTCACCAAGTTGTTAAAGATATCATCCATGACCGTTACAACGATTTTTATCACCGCATCGGCCTGTGTCAAACACTTGTCAGTTGTCAGCGACTAGAAAAAGAACTGTTTTACACTTATATCAACGGTGAAAAAGTCCAGTCAGAAGTGACGTATCATCGTACGCTCAATCATATATTAACCTACATTCATCTGCATATTGAAGCACCTTTCACGCTTAATGACATGGTAGAATCTCTTAGGCTGACAAAACCTTATATAAGTCAGCTATTTAAACAAGAGACCGGCCAAACCGTTATGTCTTATGTGACGGATGTGAAAATCAACCGGGCGAAAGTGTTACTTCAGGACACAGATTTAAGTATATTGGTCATCAGTGAACGCTTAGGCTATTATGATTCCAGTCATTTCGGGCGGGTATTTAAGAAAGTGACAGGACTTACGCCGCGAGCATTTCGCCAACAAAATAGTGAATTAGTGGATAAACGGATGCGCTAAATGAAGAATATTCTGTCAATATCTGTTGGATATGATAAGATATTAATCAACCGATCATGGTTTAGATAGGTGAAAAGTATAGTAAATATCGGTTAAATGAGGTGTTAAGGTGAAAAGGTACAAATGGATGGTTTTGTTTATAAGCATCCTCATCGTAAGTGCATGGCTCTATAGAGGAAATACCATCATTGAAACAACAGCATTAACAATACAGAGTGATCACATACCTGAGAGTTTTGATGGGTTTAAGATAGCACAAGTATCAGATTTACATAATGCTGTGTTTGGTAAAGATAATCATAAGTTAATCGAAGCATTAGAAAATGCTGAACCTGATCTTATTGTCGTAACGGGTGACGTGATTGATTCAAGACGCACCGATGTCGACGTCGCTTATCGCTTTTTTGAAGCGGCAAAAAGCATCGCGCCTGTCTATTATGTCACCGGCAACCATGAGGCAAGGCTTGATGTGTATGCAACGTTTGAATCAAGGATTGAGGACATAGGGATACATGTGTTAAGGAATACATCGATTGAGCTGACAAAAAATAATGAAACAGTCACGTTAACAGGTGTCGATGACCCATTATTCCAACAAGCCTTATCAGAAGAAGCGACTATGATTAATCAACTGGGCCGTGCTTTGCCTGAAGAGAGCAACTATACGATTCTCTTGTCACACCGACCGGAACATTTTTCGTTATATGAACAAGCAGGTGTTGACCTGGTCTTTTCAGGTCATGCGCACGGCGGTCAAGTGAGGCTTCCTTTTATCGGTGGATTAATTGCCCCGCACCAAGGATGGTTGCCTCAGTATACGAGTGGTAAGTATGCAAAAGATGAAACGACAATGGTGGTTAGTCGCGGGCTAGGGAATAGTTTGTTTCCGATTCGTGTGAATAATCCACCAGAACTTATCGTGGTCACGTTAGAGCACTCAGGCGAGTGAAATGATGCTCTGTATTTCTTAAGGGAGTTGTGAACATGCAAGTTACATCAGTGAGTGAAGTACCAACAATAGAAGAAGACGTGATTCACCATAGTATCAACAAACAGGACGCGTTACCTGAGTAGTATATCTTAATTGAAAAAGAGACGATTATTGGAAGAGTCGCTTTAATATATTGGTATATCTTTTAAAAAAGTTTGATATAATTGCATTGACAAGATGGGTGATGGTCATCCGACAATTGGCTAGGTTAACATAGAAAGACTTTATTATAGTGGAGGTTAATTATATTGAAAAAGGTAGCGTACGACGGTTATTATCAAGAGCATAATTATTTTGGAAATCCATATCCGGGTCTCATTGATTTTTTCACGAGTTATCAACCCAAAGGAATGGTACTTGACTTAGGCTGTGGGCAAGGAAGAGATTCTTTGTTTATTGGGGAGTTAGGATATAAGGTGATTGGAATTGATCATTCAACAGTTGGGATAAACCAGCTTAATGTGGAAGCTAAAAAAAGAAATATAAATGTTGAAGGTATAGTAGATAACGTATATGATTTTCCGATATCTAAGGACATTGATATTGTATTATTAGATTCAATGTTACACTTTTATAAAAATGATTTGGATAAAGAGACGGCTTTTGTAAATAAGATACTGACGGAACTTAAAGAAGGCGGAGTTTTCGTGAATTGTATTTTCAAGGGAGATACACGTGAAAAGACTCTGAAAAAAATTATTAAAGATTCTTCGTATGAATGGGAAACATTAACTGATGTTTATACTGAGTACAGTGAAGCTAATGCAGAATTTCACTTACTCGCAATAAAAAAAGGAAAATATATTGGGGTTTCTAGTTAAGTTATACCAGCTAATAGTAGAAAGTGACTATTCAAGACTTGGGTGCGTTTGTTGTAGGTCAACAGTAACAAATGATCAAACTATATTATAAAGAATGCACAGTACGTCATAAATAATAAGCTCGTTTTAATCAATCTTTTTTCAAAAAAAGGATTTTAAGTTAATTTAAAATGAAGCTTTACTTGGTGAATTTGATCAACCTTTATCATTTAGAGCGAGTAGACACCTTCCTCAAGTGCGTGAGCACTAAACGGGTGATAAATCGCTTGTTTTTTTTGAAGTGACAAACATGCGTTCTTCGTAGTTTGATTAAGATATCAACAATGACCGTCATAAAACAAAGAAAGGATGTTCATCTATGGCGTCCTTACGGCATCTCCTTCCTCAAATATTCGTTAGAATGTTAGGTGGGGGAAGTTCAATTAGCAATCGATCATCAAGGTTTTTATAAAAAACATCGTTTTTACGCGATGCCTGAAGGCTATCATCCACCGGGAGAAACATCACAGATTTATAAGCGTACGTTATAACGTACGAAAATCCGTGGATGATAGACCCAGTCGTAATCCCTATTTTTAGAAGAGGTGAAAATCAATGACACTACAACAACTCAAGTACTTTATTGAAACAGTTAAACATGGCTCGATTAATAAAGCAGCAGAAAGCTTATTTATCGCACAACCAAGTTTATCGAATGCGTTAAAAGAACTAGAAGCAGAAATTGGGCAAGATCTATTTATCCGCACCCCGCGCGGGATTTCTCTTACGACTGATGGGGCGGAGTTTTTAGGTTATGCGAGACAAGTGGTTGAACAACAAGCATTACTCGAACAGCGTTGGTTAAATAAAACCCCGTCACGCCGTCTTTGTGCGATTTCAACTCAGCACTATGCGTTTGCGGTTAATGCGTTTGTGAATATGGTAAAAAAACTGACGCGCTAGAGTATGAATATACGCTAAGAGAAGCGCGGACGTTTGAAATCGTAGAAGATGTTAAGAACCTACGTAGTGAGTTAGGGATTCTTTATAAAAGTAAATTCAACAAACAAGTCATCGACAAGCTATTAAAAGAAAATCATTTACTTTTTCATCCGCTCTTTACCGCTAAACCCCATGTGTTTGTGAGTTCTACGAACCCACTTAGTCAAAAAGACAAGGTGACACTAGCCGATTTAGAAGATTATCCAAGGCTATCATATGAACAAGGGGATTTTAATTCGTTTTATTTCTCTGAAGAAATTTTAAGTACCGAGTATGCGAAAAAAGATATTAAAGTTGGTGACAGGGCGACGATTTTTAACTTAATGATTGGTTTAAATGGCTACACCATCTCAACGGGGATTGTGAGTGCGGATTTAAATGGAGATAACATTGTCGCCGTACCCCTTGATGTGGATGACGATATGACGCTGGGCTATATCACCCATAAAGATCTCCAGCTCACCCAACAAGCAAAACTGTACGTGGCGGAACTTATCGCTGTCATTAAAGCCTATGATGTAGATATAAACGTATAGTTATAGCTAAAAGCTATAACTAGGCATATGTTTAATGTGTTAGTCAGCTCCCTTGAGCATATGTTTAAATAGTTATCATACTATTAAAAACATTTAAAGAATTAACGAGGGGGACAAAACATGAGTGATAAATTTCAAATTGTCGGCAGTTTACTGAGACCACAAGCACTATTAGACTATAAGAAAAAAATTGAACAAAGAGAGGATATTACGTATCCTTTTTATGATGACTTTGAGGGCTATCAAGCGTGTGAGGATGAGGCGATTAAATCGGTCGTTCAAAAACAAATCGATCACGGGCTGACGGTGATCAGTGACGGGGAATATTCGAAATCTTTGTGGCACTTAGATTTTGTCTGGGGTCTCCAAGGCATTGAACGTTACATTGCAGATCATGGTTATTTCTTCTGTGATACCGATGGCTGTTCAAAATATGAAACGAGAAAAGACATTGGTTTAAGAATTACTGATGAGCTCGATGCGAAAAACCATCATTTTATCGATATCTTTAAGAAGTTAAAACAATATGCCGGAAACCACCCAGTAAAATTATGTGTCCCATCACCTTCACATATTTACGGTGAATTATCATGGTCTGATAACATTGGCGGAAAAGATGCGGTCTACAGTGACCCGCAAGCACTAAAACAAGGCTTAATCCGGGCTTATAAAACCTTTGTCTATGACTACGTGGAAGCGGGTGGTGAGATTTTACAGTTTGATGACTGTCTCTGGGAAATCTTCGCCGATGACAACCCAAACTCACCGTATACAGGTGAACATATTAATCAAGAGGAAGTAAAAGCACTGGCGTTAGATTTCATCGACATCAATAATATCATCATTGACTATGGCCATAACTTAGGTCTTAACATGTGGACACATAACTGCCGTGGGAATTATGATTCTCGCAACATGGGCGGTGGGTCATATGAAAAGATTGCGAACCTTTTCTTGAAACAATTAAAATATGATCGGTTCTTCTTAGAGTGGGATGATGACCGAGCAGGTTCAATTGAAGCATTAAAAGTATTTCAAGATAAACCAAATACGGACATTGTCTTAGGGTTACTCTCATCAAAAACAAATACATTAGATGACGAAACGCGTGCGCTAGACTTACTTGAAAAAGCATCGACCATTATTGACCGAGACCGGTTATTCTTATCGCATCAATGTGGCTTTGCTTCATGTGATGGTGGAAATGAACTAACAGAAGAAGAACAATGGGCCAAAATTAATCAAGGTCAACGATTAGCTGAACAATTTTTTGGTAGTTAAACAATAAGATATAAAAAAACCAAGCATGTCGCGTGATGGACATGCTTGGTTTTTGTTTCTGTTGAGGGATGTCAATTGATTTAATGATGAACGATATAGCTGTTGCTTATCTGATCAGTTGTTCATTCTCTTCACAATTTGTCGTGTTTGCGGGTGAAAATATTTCCAACATACATGCTACTTCTTTTGGTGACTTAGCTTGCTTCGGATAGACTAAGTAAAAAGGTTGTGTGACTTTAAAATCCGCTAAATGAATGGTAGATAACTCGCCTGATTTTAATTCATTTAACATGGAAATGTGATATAAAAAGCCGATGCCATCATTATTTTTAATGTAATTTTTTAATAATTGAATGTTACCGATTCGGTTAATGCGCAATAGTTGGTGAAGAGATTGCTTCTCTTGTTTTAATTGTTGATCAATCGCTTCACTAAGACCTGCCCCTTCTTCCCGCAATAGGAGACGCTCATGTTTTAAATCGTTAAGAGAAACGGTTTTATTGGCTAGATGATGTCTTGGGGAACAGGTGAGTATGACGTCATCTTCGTAAAAACTCACAGCGGTAAGGTCATCTGATTTTACCGGCCCAGACAAGAGCGCATAATCAATTTTCCCATCTTTAAGTAGTTGGAGTAAGCGTTCACTATTTTCTACCATCAAATGAATCTTCACGCGCTTTTCTTCGCAGAAAAGACAGGTGTGTTCTGGAATATAGTATTCGCCAATCGTCCGACTGACACCAATCATGAATGAAGGAACATCTTCATGTTCAGACAACGTATCGATGATTTCCGCAATATCTCGGTTTAATATTGTTACTTGATCTTTTAAGAATTTCCCCTTTTTCGTCAGTTTTAATACCCGATCCTCATATAGAAATAATTTCACGTTTAGATGTTCTTCTAAATATTGAATATGTTTAGTGACAGCTGGTTGAGATAAAGAAAGTAACTTGGCTGCTTTTGTATAATTCAGTTGATCTGCGAGCACTAAGAATGTGCGGTAGCGATAATCTAACATGCTATCCTCTCCCTCGGTTCTTGATGATTAAGTCATATTGTCTTATATCACTATAACAAAATCTAATACACCATAATAAAAAATATGAAGCTGTATATTTACTATAGCATACGGCGTAAAAGAATAGGGATAAGAGATTTTTTTTGCACAAACAACCTCGCTATCGAGATAAGAGCTGGAAGAGAAAGGGGGGGCGTGTTTAAAGACGTTTGTCAACTTTTATAATTAAAATGTTTGTGAATGTTTTTACAATATTACATACATAAAAGTCCGTTATATTCATTTTTGTAATAGTAGTATTCCTATTCTTCATTTCACAAAGCGTTGATTTTACGATTATAATTAAACTTGTTAAAGACATCACAAACAAAAAGAACGAGATAGTTTGGAATATTTTTTAATATTATTTGTGAAAAAATGAGCGTAATGTTTGTGGTGGACATCATGACGTTGTTTAATGAAAGGGAGGAAGAAAAATGAGTCAATTACAAAGTAGTGAGAAGGTGACGTTCATCGACCCAGCGCATGAACGCACCTCATACGCACAGCCAATCATTGGATTTGTGTTATTAGGCTTAATGGTTGTGTTTGGTGTGTATCTTAACGGCTTAAAGGCAAGTTTACCTGTCTATTTAATCGCGGGTGTGTACTTAGGGTATGTGTTAACACGTGCACGTTTTGGTTTTGCGGGTGGTATCAAGCGTATTTATATGCGCGGTGAAGGTAGTTTAACAAAAGCGTTAATTATTCTTATTTTAGTGACAGCTTTTGTCACAATGGGCTTGCAGTGGAAAGCGGCAGCGGACGGCTTATTACCAGCGTACCTAGCGGGTGATGGTGAAGCGTTTATTCCGGGGACAACAAACGTTTACTTTACCAATATCGCGACCGTGATTGGTGGATTTATCTTCGGTATGGGGATGATGCTGGCGGGTGCTTGTGGTTCTGGTACGTTAGCTGACTTTGGTGAAGGGGCAGGACGTGCGATGATCGCGTTTATCTTCTTCGTACTAGGAACAGCACCGGGTCATTATTTAAGACAAGTGGTTGACGGAACAGCGATTGGCCAAGTGGGTGTGCGTTTACACTTCCCGCAAGTGATGGGTTACTTCGGTGCTTTTGCGATGACCGCAGCGTTACTTGGTGTCCTTTACTGGATTACCATTAAATATGAAAATATGCGTAAAGCTGAAGGGACCTACATGGATCCTAAGGGTGATTATGAAGACTTTGAAAAACCACTGGATGATGCTAAAAAAGCACCATTCTTCAGTTATCAAACATATCATAAACTATTTATTGAACGGTGGGGCTTTAAACTTGGTGCTTTAGCGTTAGCGATGGGAGCGATCTTCGTTCTTGTAACGACAGATAAGAACTGGGGAGCATCAACAGCGGTTTTAACATTGAATGTCTGGTTCTTTGATTTATTAGGTTTTGATTTTAATCCAGAATATTTTGGATCGCACTTAGCAAAAGTTGAAGCAGGACTATTAAGTGATGGTGGGACGATTCGTAACTTAGGGTTATTCTTCGGTTGTACCATTGCTTTCCTACTCGCTAAACGCTTTACATTTGATTTTAACTTCAATAAAAAAGATGCCTTTTATTTTGCCTTAGGTGGTTTAATGTTAGGTTTCGGTTCACGCTTTGGTTTAGGGTGTAACCTTGGTGCGATGTATGCGGCGATTTCAAGTTTTTCATTCTCAGGATGGGTGTTCTTGCTTGCGATGACACTCGGCGGTATTGCGGGTATGAAACTCTTCGCAGGTAAAGTCTGTATCTTGCCACATCGTATTGGGAAAAATAAATAAGCAATCAAGTTAGAGAAGATGTAAGAAAGTCAAATCTATTTAGCGAAAACTGATGATCAGCTTTATTCTTATCATGATAGTCAGTCAATTTTAAGGAGGAATTATTATGGGTAAAAAAGTATTAGTTGTTGGTGGCGTTGCAGGTGGTGCTTCAGTTGCAGCACGTGTCAGACGTTTGGATGAAGCAGCAGAGATTATTATGTTTGAAAGAGGCCCTTATGTGTCCTTCTCAAACTGCTGTATTCCGTTTCATATCAGTGGCGACATTGAAAAGTCACAAGATTTAGTCTTAATGACACCACCAGAATTTGATAAGCAATATAATATTGATGCACGTGTCTACAACGAAGTAGTGGCGATTAATAAAGAAGAAAAAACAGTTGAAGTGAAAAATGTTCAAACAAACGAAACGTATACAGAAAGCTATGACGTTTTATTCCTAGCGCCAGGTGCAGTGGCGCTTCGTCCACAAAGCATTGAAGGGATTAACGATGAGCACGTGTTTGTGATGAAGACTGTACCAGATGTTGAAGCATTAACAACGTATGCGAAAGACAATGATGTGAAAGATGTCACTGTTGTTGGTGGTGGATATATCGGTTTAGAAGTTGCTGAAAACTTGAAGTATGCTGGCTATAACGTCACATTAGTTGAAGCACAAGACCAAGTCATGGCACCCCTTGACTATGATATGGTTCAAATGATTAACCGTGAAATTATGAAAAATGGCGTTGATTTAGTGTTAGGTGATAGTGTTCAAAAAATCGCTAAAGATAAAGTCATCCTTGCGTCAGGTCGTGAAATTAATGCCCAAGCCGTCGTCATGGCAATTGGGGTTCGTCCAGAAAATGCGCTCGCAAAACAAGCAGACTTAGCGCTTTCAGCAAGTGGTGCGATTAAAGTTAATCACCACTACCAAACAAGTGACCCGAATATTTACGCAGTTGGTGACGCGATTGAAACAACCTGCTTCTTTACGGGTCAAAAAACACAATTAACCCTCGCCGGTCCAGCTCAGCGTCAAGCACGTGCGGCAGCTGACCATGTCTATGGTCGTACGTATGTGAATACGGGTGTGATTGGTTCATCTAGTGTGAAAATGTTTGGTATGAATGCCGCCAATACAGGACTAAATGAAAAACAATGTCAAGCACGTGGCATTGATTATGATTACAGCTATGTGATTCCAAAAGATAAAGTAGGTTTGATGCCAGATTCAGAAAACTTATTCTTTAAACTCATCTTCCAAGTACCGTCAGGTAAGATTCTTGGTGCGCAAGCTGTTGGTCGCGGTAATGTCGATAAACGGATCGATGTGATTGCGACAGCGATTATGCTAAATGGTAACTTAGAACACTTAAAAGAATTAGAATTAACGTACTCACCACACTTCTCAACCGCAAAAGACGTGGTGAATCATGCGGCACTCGCAGCATTAAACATCTTAAATGGTGAAGTGAAAAAAGTGCCTGTCACAAAAGTACGTGAACTCGTTGAATCAGGGGCTGTCATTATTGATGCGCGTGAAGAAGATGAATATGTGTTAAGTCATATCAAAGGCGCCGTTAATATTCCATTAAGCCAGTTCCGCGATCGTCTCGATGAGATTCCAAAAGACCAACCTGTTTACGTTCACTGTCGTTCAAGTCAACGTAGCTACAATATGGTGCGTGCGCTTGGTCAATTAGGTTTTGATCATGTGTATAACTTAGATGGTTCATTCCTAGGTGTGTCTGAATATGAGTACTTTAATGATGTTGTATTAAATCGTGAACCTATTGTCACTGATTACAATTTCAACTAAGTCATAAAGCTGACAGGTTAAATGTTCGTAGCGGGAAGCATGCTTCCCGCTATTTACATTCCTCTAGTGAACATAATTAAAATAAAAGTATGACCCACAAAATACATACCCCCCCTTGTAATAAGGATAAATCTTCTGGTAAGCTAGTAAATGGTATAAATAAATAAGAGAACGAAACATTGGAGGATTATTATGAATGTCAAACAGTCAAAAAATCCATTTGAAATCACACTGACATTATTGACGTGGCTTATTGTCATTGTACTATGGTTTATATTCACAAACGTCGGTGAGATGTCTTCACTCCTTTTACCATCCCCCAAGTGGTGTGGGAGACATTTATGAATATTGTAAAGAACGGGTACGGGAATGTGAGTCTGTGGCAACATCTCAGTGATAGCTTTGTGAGACTCTTCTGGGCAGTAAGTTTAGCCTTTATAACCGCGGTACCTTTAGGACTTCTTAGTGGTTATTTTAGTAAGTTTAAAGCGATTGTTGATTCCATTGTACAATTTTATCGTCCGATTCCTCCCCTGGCGTACTATGCGCTTTTGATTTTATGGATGGGCATTGATGATGGATCGAAAGTAACCTTGCTTTATCTAGCCGCTTTTGCGCCTATTTACATCGCTTGTGTGGCAGCGGTTAATAGCGTTAGTCAAGATTACATTTTAAGTTCAAAGTCACTGGGCGCAAACCAAAAAGATGTGTTCACCAAAGTTGTCCTTCCAGCCTGTATGCCTGATATTTTTACCGGTCTAAGAACAGCGATGGGGTTTGCTTATACGACACTCGTCGCCGCTGAAATGACAGCGGCCACAAGCGGAATAGGCTGGATGGTGATTGACGCGTCGAGATACTTACGGTCTGACGTGATGTTTGTTGGGATTATCATCATGGGTGTGACTGGTATTATCATGGACGGTGGTTTACTGTTACTTGAAAACAAATTAGTATTTTGGAAAGGAAAAGATTAATGATGAAAAAAAAGATGCAAGGATTATTCGTGATGTTAGTCGGGCTTCTCGTATTTACCGCATGTGGTGATGAGGCTTCAGAAGGTAATGAATCTGGAGCGGATCAACCGGAAGTCGTCAACATTGGTTATTTACGCGTGCCAAATGACGAGATGGTCGCAAAGACAGAAGGGTATTTTGATCAGTACTTTGCCGATTTAGGTATTGAAACAAACTTTGTTGTCTTTGATTCAGGTGTTGAAGCCAATCAAGCATTCGCTTCAGGTAGTGTTGATTTTGCCTCAATGGGTAACACAAACGGGATCATCGCCCTTTCTCGCGGGCTAGACGTTGAACTGATTTGGCTGCATGAGATTCTTGGTGAAATTGAAGGGTTAGCTGTACGTGAGGGAAGTGGGATTGAACAAGTCGCGGACTTACAAGGCATGAAGATTGCGACCACCTTTGCTTCAACATCACATTACAGTTTACTTCAAGTATTAAATGATGCAGGTATTGCGGATGATGTTGAACTGATTGATATGAAGACGGTTGATATTGTAGCGGCTTGGGAACGCGGGGATATTGATGCGGCGTATACGTGGCAACCATCACTTGGTAAATTATTAGACGGTGGCGAGATGTTGATTTCTTCTGAACAGGCAGCTGAAATGGGACACAAAACAGCGAATATTTTACTGGCGCGTAAAGGTTTTACCGAACAATACAAAGACTTAACGACGGACTTTATCGCTGCGCTCGTTGAAGGTGGGAACCTTTACCGTGAGGATAGTAAAACGGCGTCTGAAATTGTCGCAAATCCCTTAGAAATCACACCAGAAGAAGCTTTGATGCAAATGGAAGGGTCTGTTTGGTTAACACCAGAAGAAGAAATTAGCAGTGAATATTTAGGAACATCTGAAGAAGCGGGTGACTTCTCACGCGTAATGAAACAAACGTCAGATTTCCTACTTGAACAAGGTTCTATTTCTGAATCGCCTTCACAAGAAGCGTTTGATGACTTTATTAATCCTGAATATATCGAAGCTTACTTGGCACGATAATATTACCATCTACAACTAAGGAGTTTTTATTATGGCAAAAGAAACACCTTTAATAGCACTTAATCATGTCAGTATGGATTATGGTGATGGAACAGAATCTGTCCTTGCCTTAAAAGACATTGACTTAGCTATAGAAAAAAATGAATTTCTTTGTATTCTCGGTCCGTCTGGTTGCGGGAAAAGTACCCTCTTAAAAATTATTGCGGGCTATCAAAAACCAACAACAGGTGAAGCGACGTTTCAAGGGAAAACAATTACCGGTCCAGACTGGCACCGCGGGGTCGTTTTTCAATCACCTACCTTATACCCTTGGTTATCAGTGAAAGACAATGTCGGCTTTGGTCCAAAGGTCAGAGGGATAAAGAAAGCACAGATTGATCAAATAACGGATCAATTCCTTGACCAAATTGGGTTATTGAAAGATAAAGATAAAGCGGTCTTTGATTTGTCTGGTGGCATGCGTCAACGGGTGGCCTTAGCGCGTGTGCTTGCGAATGAACCGGAAATGATTTTAATGGATGAGCCACTTGGGGCACTTGATGCGCTTACGCGTCTGAATATGCAGACACTTATTCGTGACCTGTGGCATAAAAATAAAAACACGGTCGTGATGATCACACATGACGTTGAAGAAGCATTGTCGCTTGGTACCCGTGTGATTGTGATGTCAAAACAGCCAGGAACAATTATTAAGTCGTACGATTTAAATTATACCTATCAAGCATTAGAAACAGACAATCATCGTGTGAAAGTAGACGAACAATATTTAGAGATTAAAAATGATATTTTGGATTTAATTAATGCTGATTTAAATGAAGCATAATGACTGTCTTTATTGTCAAACAGTCTTGATGACTCTTTAGCGAGAGGATCAAGACTGTTTTTGTATTAAAAATATCTAAGTGGTTAGCGACAAAAAATGATGTATCCTATGATTTTTTAAAGAAAAGAATGTAAAGGGTGCGCTGAATATGAAAAACATAAAAAGACAACAACGGTGATGGCATTGAAAAAGTTAATCGGTCGTTATATGATAAGCACAACTTATGAGAGAAAACTAAAGGCTAAGCTGAATGTTTGATTGGGTGGCAAGGCACTCACAATCTCATGTCGTTAATGATCAAAAAGAAGGTGAAAACGATCCAAATCCAAAACCCTCACGATAAACTCTTCAAAGAAACCTTTAAACGTAATGTCTTATGATATAAGGAAGATGATTGAAAAATATGTTATCGTTGTTTAAGTAACCATTCCTTAGTTAATCATATTATCCTTTTGATGAACAACATATTTACCATACGTTACGAGGGGTCAAATCAACAAAATATTAAAAACACATAAATATAGGGGTGTGATGAATACGATGAATAATCAAGCTGTATTTAAAATTTTACAAACAGAAGATGAACAAACGATATTAACGATGCTCGAAGCATTATCTCCACTTGATACAGCGATTGTGAATGGGGAAGGACAGACAATGCTTCACCTTGCGGTAAAGAGAAACCAACTAGAAGTGGCGGCCTGGTTACTAAATATGGGAAGTCATCCTAATCAAAAAGATCACACGATGCTTTCGCCGTTTATTGCCGCGGCAGCAATGGGACATGCGGTGTTGTTTCAGTTGCTATTACTGTATCAGCCAGATTTAACGGAAGTAAATCGGTTCGGTGGTACGGCTCTTTTACCATCGAGTGAGAAAGGATTTTTACCTGTCGTACAATTAGCACTAGATGCCGGTGTGCCTGTCAATCATGTGAATCAATTAGGTTGGACAGCTCTTTTAGAAGCCGTTGTCTTAGGGAATGATGGGTTTCTCTATCAAGAAATTGTTGAGGAGTTAGTAGTAAAAGGAGCCGATATAACCATTCAAGATTTTGATGGAAATACAGCGGTTGATTATGCGAAAAATCAACAGATGGCTAACATTTATTCGATCTTGACTGAGGGTGTTGTCGAGACGTCTTTTACCGAGGTGAAGAGATGGATTCGTGAGAATGACTATTATCGCGCATTAAAACGATTGCTTGCTATGGAAAAATCACTAGAACAATTCTATTATTTAGGTGTGGTTTACGAACGCTTGCATCAATACGATACAGCTCAATTTTATTACAAAAAAGGCTTCCAAGAAGATCCGCAATTTGCGTATTATTTAGCGAACGTCGCGAAGAAACAACAGCATATTGAACAGGCGCTCTCATACTATGACCAAGGCGCAAAAGAAAGTGAAACACCAGAATTCTTTATCTATCATCAATCAAATGTTCTGCGAGAAATTGATAGACATCAAGAAGCTATAAAACTAATGGATAGCCTGTTGGATAATAATCCTGACCGGGTTGATTATATGTTTCATAAAGCCAATAGTTTACGTCGTTTAGGACAGTATCAAGCGGCTATTGATGTCATGTCTCAAGCGAACCTATTGCAACCGGCGAATCCTTTATTTTTTCGTGATAACCGTTAGTAGTGAATATATACAGTGTTAGTTTAAACTTATCCATAGAAAATAGGACGAATGTTCAAGCGTGAGTTAATAATAAAAGATCAGGAGTGAGAATGATGTGTAAAGATAGAGATAAATACTTTCAACTAGCAACAGAAGCCACGATTGAGGGAATGAAACGAGGAGATGGTGGACCGTTGGTGCAACGATTGTTCGTCATGGTGAGGTTATTGCCTCAGTTGGAAACACTATGATGCGTGACACAGATCCATCAGCACATGCAGAAATGGTGGCAGTGAGGGAAGCCTGTAAAAAGTTAGGGACGATGGATTTATCTGACTGTGAAATATACGCAACGTGTGAACCTTGTCCGATGTGTATAGGGGTCATGATGTGGGCAAATATTAAAAAAGTATATTACAGCAGTACGAAAGAAGATGCCGCAACATACGGTTTTTCCGATCAACATTTAAGGGATTATTTAGAGGGGAATAAAGAGTTATTCGATATGGAAGCTGTTGGAGAAAGAGAAGATTGCCATCGCTTATGGACAACATTTGAACAAGTTCAATCGGAAAAAGAATAAAATGTGTCAGCGGTAAAATAACGAGGCTATATTCCTAATTAGATAAAATAGGTTAGGTTAACCCTGATCTATATTTTATGCTAGAAGAATGAGTGGGTTGCTAACAGGTTATCTGACACAGAGACTATGGTTCTAACAAAATCATAGTAGATGATTTAAGGAAGGCATAGGAGTTGCCTTTCTATTTTCTTTACGTTATAATTATCTTGAATTCGAGATAAAAGGAGTGGTGTGATGGTTCAAATAGATGCCTCAACATTATCAAAGCGGGAACATTATCATTTATTAACGCGGGCAGTTGCCCCGAGACCGATTGCTTTCGTGACGTCACAATCTAAAGAAGGAGTACTTAATGGCGCGCCATTTAGTTACTTTACGATTGTATCAGCAGAGCCGCCGCTTTTGATGATCTCTGTTCAGCGTAAAGATAAAAAAATGAAGGATACAGCGCGTCACATCATTAAATCGGGTGAGTGTGTGATCCATATTGTTGACGAAACAAATGTTGAAGAAATAAATAAGACCGCCAGCGCACTACCTACAGATGAAAGTGAAGTAGATACCTTTGATTTTACGCGCGTGCAGAGTCAACGCGTGAAAGTAGACGGGGTGAAAGAGGCTCAGATAAGAATGGAGTGCGAGCTCGACACACATACGGTTGTAGGTGATGAGAGTGCCGATCTTATCGTTGTACGCGTGGTCCACTATCATTTAGATGACGCCATTTTTGATGGATCAGTCATTGATGATGAACGGTTAAAACCGGTGGCGCGCTTAGGTGGGCAGTCATACAGTAAATTAGGTGAAATGTTCGAATTAGTTAGACCTTAATAAAGGTAACGATAAACAAGTATGTCGATAAGTATCGAGTCAATTCAAACGATATATGAAAAAATGATTAGAAATAAGTGGAATGGGTAGATAACATATTAAGAAACAAATAAAAAACAACAGAAAAAGGAGCGAGATTATTATGACAAACGTGACCGTAATTTTTTACAGTATGGGTGGAACAAACGTCCAATTAGCAAAATGGGCAAAAGAAGGTGCTGAACAAGCAGGTGCTAATGTGCGCTTAGTTAAAGTAGATGAATTAGCGCCAGAATCGGTTATTAATGGTAATGAAGGTTGGAAAAATACCGTTGAGTCAATTAAAGATATTCCATCAGCCACAAGTGATGATATTGAATGGGCCGATGCGATTATCTTTAGTGTACCAACACGCTTTGGTACGATGCCATCACAAATGAAACAATTTATTGATATGCAAGGGGGGCTATGGGCGAATGGTAAGACCGTCAATAAAGTCGTAAGTGCCATGACATCAGCTCAAAACCCTCATGGTGGACAAGAAGCGACATTGTTATCACTCTATACAGCGATGATGCACTGGGGGGCTATTATTGTGACACCTGGTTACTCTGATCCGGTTGTCTTTGGTGCGGGTGGTAACCCGTATGGTACAAGTGTATCGGTTGACCAAGACGGTAACATGGTTGAAGATGTTGAAGCAGCAGTAAAATATCAGGCTAAACGTACAGTGACAGTAGCTAATTGGGTAAAACAAGGTCAAGCTTAAGCATGTATTAACTAAATGAAAATCAAAAGAGGATTCGCCTTCTGGGGTGAATCCTCTTTTAATTATACTAAAAAGTTTCGTGAAGCTACTTATACTGCATCAGGAATTCTCACCATTTTCCTTTAAAAACTTTTGGATGAGAGCTTGTGCTTCTCTAAATTTCAAAGTCGTCTTTCTTGTTTGTTCTGAAGAAATTGGCTCAGATAGATCATTTAGTAAGGGGGGACTTCCTTCTGCTTGTTTGGGGATATGGAAGGTATACTCACCGAAGCGATAAAGATATAAATAATCATCATCCATTTCGTGATAGCCGAGATACGTTAGTTTTCTCTGATCAGCTAATATTTTTAATGCCCTATCTTTCAGTTTATATAAATTCTGTTGGCGAGATTTTTGACTCTGTGTTGTCTGGTGATCACCTAACAAATAGGCGAGATTTTTTGCATCACGGCTTTTTTTAGCGGATTTGTTTATAATGTATAACGCTTCGCTCAATGTTTTATCTGTAAGGGGGAAATGCTTGGTTTCTACATGACGCCTCTTAATCGGAATAGCATCTTCAATCGCATATAATTTAAAAGTTTTACGTCCGTGTGGTGTACAGAGGCTTACGGTCCCTCTTACTTTAGTCTTTTCAGTGATTTTTCGGTGGTGGACTTTCAGAAGGGTTGTTTTCGTCGCTAAATGGTCGGGGATCTGTTTGTAGTGTTCCATAAATATACTCCTCTCATCGTTATGATTAAGAGTATATCAAAACGAGTTAAAGGAAGAGAACAACCAAAATGGAAAAAGTAGTGCTTCATAAGGGTGAAAATCAGCAATGACGGTATTTTTCGAAAAAACAATAACATTTTTCTACATGAAAAAACAATCACACTAAACCGCATGATTGTTTTAAATGGAGTGATTAATTTTGTGTTTCAAACAATTCTTTAATATTATCAGGAACGCGGATCACATTCACAATCTTGAGTCTTCCTCATTGTCGAGTTGAGGCTTAAATTCAATCAACAGCATTTCACCACTATCGAAAGTGAGTAATTCATAGTTTTTAAAATTTGCGCCTGATGTCGACAGCTCACCAAAGCTTTCAAATGCGTCCTCGGAAATGATGTCTTCTCGTCCTTCTGAGAACAACGACTGGAAATAATCATAATTTTGACTATCGATGTGAAATTTCATTAAATGTGCTGTATTCGTTGGTGTGGTTGGTTTCATTGGTTGGTCACTGCTACAAGCGGTGAGCAGTATAATTGAAAGTATGAAAACAAGTTTCTTCACTTATATACCTCCTTATGTATTTGTGGTTGATAAATGTTTACGTACAGTCTGCTGTAAGGCTAGATGGCACGTGATTCTTTGGTAAAGGATCTTACGAATAATGTACCGGCTAAAACGGCTAAAATCATATGTGTTTCAGGAATGATCAGTACTTCAAGATACAAAGGATGATCTAAACTAAACCAAGCAATCCAACTTGTCGCAGGGATAAAGACAAAGACCATCAATACTGCTGTCACAACGAGTAACGTTGATTGAAGGCGGATGTCGCCTTTAATGACGCGGGATAGTCCCCTATATTCCATTAACATACCAAAAAGAAAAGCATAGAGGGACGTGAGAATAAGCAGTTGATAAATTGCCGGTAGCTTGATTTGATGCTTGTTCAATATCAGCATAAGTAATGGTCATTAGCGATAGCAACACAATCATTGCTGATACAATCAAGATGGTAGGTAATATCTTTTTCATTAAAACACCTCCCAATTAAAGTAGTAGAGAATATATGAAACAAAAGAAAATACCATATATTTAGTGTGAAGGAAACAAAAACATTTGTCAAAGAATTACATGGTTTTTTTGTTAAAAAAGAGATGATATGTTAGGTGTTTAATCAACATTAATATTGGCCATTTTAACAACTTCTATACCGGCATATGGACTTGAATCCGCATGGATTAATTGGTTGTGGTGGTAGAGTTTAAAGTCAAGCTTGCCACCTAAGCCTTCTTTGATGGTGTCGGTCATGGCACCATTGAGTGGTGCTTTTAATTCTTTCGCATCATCAAGCCAGGCATTTATTTCTAGCCGCCATTGGTTTTTAGTCAAGATTAAGAATAGATGCTGGTCGGTGATTTTCAGCTGCGTAATTTTACTGCCGTTATAAGTCGCGAAGCGATAGTCCTTCCCATCAAGGTGAAGATGACATAAATGCCCGATAAAAGACGTTTTTAATAACGGAATCGTTGCGACACTCACCATTAAGCTCGCTTGTTTTGTAGGAAAGTGATTGGCTTGCGACCAAATGTATTTTTCAGGGAACGAATGCCCCCAGTCTTTTTCGATATAGCCGTGATCCTGTTTAAATGTTAAGGTATGCCCGCCAGCATCAGTTAATGTCCCGTTCACATGGTGATGCATACTGATGACCCCGTGTTTACAGGCCATCTTTGGGATATAGCTGAAAAACCCCATAATGTTAGGGGTCAATAGTGATCGGTTGATGGGTATGATAGTGTCATAAAGAAATTGTCCTTTAAAATGATAGGTGTCATCATTTATATCAATGCGCGTTTCGGTTAAGCTAAAGAAAGAATCACCAATCGTCACGGAAAAAGGAACATCCGTTGTATGAAAAGTATCAAGTGGATAAGTGAAATAATATGTTCTCACCGGGTGAGACTGGATCACCTGAATAAAAGCATGGCTGTCATCAGGATTTAAACTGATACCCGGAATAAAAGCGATACTTTGATTTGATGATGTCGATGTATGCTTAAAATACCAACCTTCAAAATAGTGCTGATGTTTTAACTGCCCTTGAAAGATTTCAGGGTGAGTATGTCGGTTAATCATATGCGTCATCCTTTCAAACGATGGTTTTAATTGATAGCTTTTATCCATTATAACAATTTTTAGCAAGGAAAGCTGTTTTAATCTTATGAGTAACAGATGAATAACAACATAACCCTTATCCCCAAGGGATAAAGTGTGTCTTTATCTTGACAGAACGAGCAATCGCTTGTACACTATAATTAAAGATTACACTTGTAAACGGAAGTGGTGATACAATGACAATTGAAATGGATAAAGACATTACCAATGCGGAGTGGGAAGTGATGCGCGTTGTCTGGGCTCAAACAGAAGTGCCTTCTCACGTCATTATCGATGTGTTAACAGATAAACGCGGGTGGAAAGAACCAACGATTAAAACTTTAATCGGTCGCCTTGTTAAAAAAGGCGCGCTGAAAACAAGGAAAGACGGACGGAAATTTCTTTATTCAACCGATATTAAAGAAGATACGCTTGTCAATGAAACACTGGATCAGTTTTTCCACAACATTTGTAGTAAAGATATTGGTAAAACGATTGGCGTGTTGATTGACGAGGCAATGTTGAGTCATGACGATGTTGCTTTATTAAAAGAAAAACTGATTCAAAAAGAGCAGGTAGCCTATGATACGGTGCCATGTAATTGTGTAAAAGGCCAGTGTCAGTGTCAGCATCACAGATAACGATTTAATACAAGTGATGATCGTATCACTCAATGGATATTGGGCGAGAGAAGCTAGCCATTTAAAATGGGTTTCAATAAATTTAAGGGGGGAAATAGTATGACTAAAACAATCTTTGAAGTAGCCGGTATGAATTGTATGCACTGTGTAGGTAAAGTAGAATCAGCCTCACAGATCAAGCAGGTGTAGAGAAAGTGAAAGTAAACTTAAAAAAAGGTGAAGCCAAAGTGAAATACGACGAATCAGCCGTTACCGCTGATCAGTTAATCGAAAGCATCAAAGTAGCGGGCTACACTGCCACAACCAAATAAACCAATCATCATCAAGGGTTAAATACAATGTTAAAAAATAAGAGAGGCGTTAGGTCAATGACTAATGCCTCTCTTATTTGTGTAAGCTGTTCACTGATCAGCTTACAACGTATTCCCTTTCGCAGGAATCGGGTGGTCTTTTAACAGCTTAGCAAAATACAAGGTATTATAAACAAGCATCTCGATATGCTTATTCGTAAAGGCATTCTCACTTGCCTTACCATCCATATAAGATGGCCCTGGTCCTGCCTCTCCGACCCAGTAGGCATCGACGTTTGGTGGAATGACAAAACCGATATGACTCAAACCATAAAGAATCGAAGCGGCGGCATGTTTTGCGCCGTCCTCATTCCCAGTAATCACAACGCCTCCTACTTTGTTGTAATAAATTGCTTGCCCTTTGTCGTTTGTATCACCGCTCGTACCATATAACCGTTCAATGGCTTGGGTGGCGAGACTACTTTTTTCGCCGAGCCAAAGCGGGGTACCGATTAAGACTATATCAGCTTGTATAACTTTCTCTAATAGCTGTGGCCACTCATCACCGTCTCCTTCGTCGCCTGTGACACCGTGACGAATGTCGTAATCGGCTAGGCGCACACTTTCAGTCTGTGCCCCTTCTTGTTCATAAAGCTTCCGTGCTCTTTCATATAATCCTTGTGTGTGCGACGGTTCTGAACTATCTTTTAACGAAGCGTTTAGAAACAAAACATGAATGTCTGTCATGTGGACCGTTCCTCCTTTTTGTCTGTCAGTATACATGTTCCACTTAGCAATCAGCGTTAAACGTACGATGGTCGTTAACGTATTAAGCTGTTAGCTTTAGTGTCTGGTTGAGTTTTTCAGAGAAAAACAGCATAAACCCAGTTAAGACAAGTAAGTAGACGGGGAAGAGGCCGATAGTAGACACACTCACGATGAACCCAAAGAGCGGTGGCATAACCGTTGTCCCGAGATAAGCACTGGCCATCTGAATCCCGATAATACTTTGCGAATAGCGCTTAGGGAAGTTGACCGGTGTTGAATGAATAATCGCTGGATAAATCGGCGCGCACCCGAGACCAATAATGATTAAACTGATCATATACATCGAATGTGAACGGTACTCAAACATAAATAGGCTAATACCTAAGAGAATAATCAAGGACCCGTAACGAATCATCCGCTTATCGCCGACAACATCAGAGATGAACCCCGCCAGGAACCGGCCTGCTGTAATACCGATAAAAAAGTAAGACGCAAACTGAGCGGCGATATTTGCTGGTACCCCGCGGTGTTCAACCAAGTAACTACTCGCCCAAAGTCCAGCGGTACTTTCAATCGCGCAGTAACCGAAAAAGGTGATGAGGACAAACTTGACCCCTTTGATCTTTAACGTGTCTTTAAGGGCGATGGGTTCGTAATGCTCATCAGCTGCTGATACGCGTCTTGATTGTTTCCATAACGGTAAACTCATAAATAAAATAAAAGTTAAACCGATTTGTAGCAAGGAGACGAAGAAATACCCTTCGGTATACGCTCGCCCGCCAGTTAAAAAATAACTCATAATATATGGACTAACCGACGCCCCCACACCCCAAAAGCTATGAAGCCAGTTCATATGTCGTGAGGCATAGTGGAGCGCGACATAGTTATTAAGCGCAGCATCAACGGCCCCGGCACCAATCCCATACGGAATAGAAAAGACGAGCAACATGATGAATGACTGACTAAAGCTAAAACCAAATAAGGCGATGGCCGTTAACATCACACTCACAAGCGTCACTAGACCGGTACCGAATTTTTTTGTTAAGCGATCTGAGAGTAAACTAGATACAATCGTTCCGATGGAAATGACAACCGTAATCATGCCGGCATAAGAAATGGGCACATCCAGTGATCGATGCATCACGGGCCAAGCTGAACCAAGTAGTGAATCGGGGAGACCCAGGCTAATAAACGCTATGTAAATAATGACGAGTAATAATGTGTACATAAGTGACTCCTTTGGTTGTATGATAGTTTCAATGCTTCTCATTATTGTAAGCGATTAAATAAGAAAAAGCTAAGAAAATGACCGATTTGATTTAGGTTGATTGTGTTATAGGGTCACGCTATAACATACTATCAGAAATAACCATTACTTACCAAGCGTCTGGGCGTGCTATAGTAACGTTAACTTAATTAGAGGAGGCATTTTAATATGAAAAGTGCGATTATTGGTTACCCGCGTATCGGTACAAACCGTGAGTTGAAATTTCAGACCGAGGCTTATTTTAGAAAAGAGAAAACAGCGGAGGAATTAAAACAAGTAGGAAAGGACTTACGACAAAAACATTGGGAAAAAGAGCGAGATGCAAAGGTCGATTATATCCCGTCAAATGACTTTTCTTTTTACGACCAAGTCCTTGATACTGCGGTCCTGTTAAATGCAATTCCAAAACGTTATCGTGCACTGAACTTATCACCGCTTGATGTCATGTTTGCGATGGCAAGAGGTTATCAACAAGGGGATAAGGATGTCCATGCCTTACCGATGAAAAAATGGTTTAACACGAACTACCATTATCTTGTTCCTGAGTTATCAGACCCTGAACAGATAAAACTCGTCGGCACTAAACCATTCGATGAATACAAAGAAGCAAAAACACTCGGGATTGAAACAAAACCCGTCCTCATTGGCCCGTTTACTTTCTTACAGCTGGCGAGTTATCAGGAAGGTTTGAACAAAGACGCATTTGTTCAACCGCTGATAAAAGCTTATCAACAACTTCTGCATCAATTTGATACACTAGGAACAGAATGGATTCAAATCGATGAACCCGCATTGGTTTATGATTTAACAGAAGAAGACCAAAAGCTGTTTACTCGATTATATGAAGAAATTTCACGTCATAAACAACACGTCAACGTCCTGCTTCAAACGTACTTCGGTGATGTACGAGATGTGTATCAAACACTGCAATCTTTACCGTTTGATGCAATCGGTCTTGACGTGATTGAAGGTGTCTACAACATTGAACTCATTAAAACGTATGGTTTCGATCAATCAAAAGTGCTCTTTCTAGGCCTTGTCAACGGGAAGAATATTTGGCGCAACAATTATAAGCAATCACTAGAGATCATTAACCAAATCAAGCCACACGTTGGTGAGATTGTCTTATCGTCATCATCGTCACTACTTCATGTGCCGTATACAGTGAAAAGCGAGAGACATTTATCGGCTGAGCATGTGCGACATTTTAGTTTTGCGGAAGAAAAGCTGACGGAATTACATGAATTAAGTCAGTTAGTAGACGTAACGGATGTTGCCGCTGATGAGTATTTTATAAATAATCAACAATTATTTGAAAACGCACGAACAGAAGTCGACCAACATGTAAGAGAACGCGTGGCGCGTTTAACGGATCGAGACTTTGAGCGCTCGCCGTCACTGCATGAGCGAAAGAAACGCCAACAAGAACGGCTAAAGTTACCCCTTCTCCCAACAACGACAATCGGGTCGTTTCCGCAAACGGCTGATGTGAAAGACAATCGACGTGCCTTTAAGGCAGGAGAAAAAACAGCCGACGCCTATCACCGTTTTAATAAAGATAAAGTAAAGGCGTGTATCAAATGGCAAGAAGCGCTAGGACTCGATGTGTTGGTGCACGGAGAATATGAACGCAATGATATGGTCGAGTATTTTGGGGAGCAACTAAATGGCTTTATTTTCACTTCACATGCGTGGGTACAGTCTTACGGCACGCGTTGTGTGAAACCACCGATTGTATGGGGCGATGTGTCAAGACGTGCGCCGATGACTGTTGATTATGCGACGTATGCTCAAAGCCTTACGCATCGTCCGTTAAAGGGATGTTGACAGGGCCAATCACGATTTTGAATTGGTCGTTCCCGCGTGAGGACTTACCGGTTAAAGCGACAGTCGCTCAAATCGCCTTAGCTATTCGTGAGGAAGTATTAGATTTAGAAGAAGCCGGTATCGGTATTATTCAAATCGATGAAGCGGCGTTACGTGAAAAATTACCGCTAAGACAAACCGATTGGCATGCGAAGTACTTAGACTGGGCCATTCCGCTCTTTAGATTGACCCATGCGAAAGTCAAACCGGAGACACAAATCCATACCCATATGTGCTATAGTGCGTTCACCGATATTATTCACGATATAGATGCGATGGATGCGGATGTCATCACCTTTGAGTCCTCGCGTTCGAACTTAGAGCTACTTCAAACCCTTAAAGCCGTTGATTTTAAGATGGCAGTCGGACCAGGTGTGTATGATATCCACTCACCACGTATCCCATCAGTACCTGAGCTAAAAACGACCATCGAATACATTCTGTCTGTTTTACCGATTGAAAATGTTTGGATCAATCCAGATTGTGGTTTGAAAACGCGGAAAGAAGCAGAAGTCGATCAAAGCCTCAAACATTTAGTATCTGCCACTCGGACGGTAAAAGAGGAGATTGTTTATGAAAACGTCTGAGCTATTTCAGCATAAAAAGGTGTTATCTTTTGAAATTTTTCCACCTAAACAGACGGAAAATTTAGCGGCTATTTATCAAACGGTCAATGCCTTAAAAGAACTGGCGCCGGACTTTATTAGTGTCACCTTCGGCGCCCTTGGCACAAAGAATAACCAGCGCACGTTAGATATTGCCTCAACGGTAAAACACACGTATGGCGTGGAAAGTGTGGCGCACTTACCTTCTAGTCAATTCACAAAAAGAGACGTGCAAGCCTTGCTCACCCGTTTTAAACAATTAGGGATTGATAATATTCTTGCTTTACGTGGAGATGACATCACAGAGCACAAAGAGAAAAAAGATTTTCATTATGCGAGTGATCTCATCGAATATATTAAATCGGAAGGTGACTTTAACATCATTGGCGCCTGTTATCCAGAAGGCCATATTGAATCTGTGTCTATACTTGATGATGTTCGGCATTTAAAAGAAAAAGTCGACAGCGGCTGTGATCAACTGATTTCGCAATTGTTTTTTGATAATGATTACTTCTACACCTTCAAGGAACGCACCGAACTGATTGGGATCGATGTGCCGATTCAAGCGGGCATTATGCCAGTTGTGAATAAACGCCAAATCGAAAAAATGGTTAAAATGTGTGGGGTTAACGTACCGAAAAAATTCCTGAAAATGATGGAGCGTTATGAATATCATCCAGAAGCGATGCGTGATGCGGGGATTGCTTATGCGATTGATCAGATTGTTGATTTGATTACTCAAGGGGCAGATGGTATTCACCTTTATACGATGAATAACCCCTATATTGCCCATAGAATTTATCAAGCGGTCAATCAATTGTTGATTGCATCATAAAGAGAGGTCTGCCTCTCTTTTTTTTGATGGAGTAAAAGTTGTATTTAAAATATGGGGCTTTTAATTTTATTAATTTTTGTACGTACCTTTTAATTTATTGATTATTTTAATTTTATTTTAACAATAACTTAATGATAAATCCTTATTTTATAAGCAATTAATTTTAAAAAGTATATGTCTTTTATAATTTTAACTTGGACTTACAAGTTAATCATGGTATGATTTAATAAGAGAATCATAAGGTCAACTTATAAGAATAGGTGTATTTATGTAAACGTTATCTTTTAAGTCTAAAATGATTAAGTCAATGGAGGGTTTATGATGTATGATATGAAACAAATGATTGAACAAGGCCAAACAGTCTTAGGGATTGAGCTCGGATCTACGCGTATTAAAGCGGTACTCATTGCGGAGAATAACCAGCCGATTGCCAGTGGTGCATTCGATTGGGAAAATCAATTGGTAGAGGGTTACTGGACATATAGTGAACAATCGATTTGGGAAGGGCTTAAACAAGCGTATCTGAAGTTGAAAGAAGATGTTCAAAATCAGTATGGTGTCACGCTTAAAAAAATTGGTGCGTTAGGATTCAGTGCCATGATGCACGGCTATATTGCGCTAGATAAAGAAGGTAACTGGTTAGTACCGTTTCGGACGTGGCGAAATAATCGTCAAGAAGAAGCAGCCAGTGCGTTAACGGAAGCGTTTAACTATCAAATTCCACAGCGCTGGACGATTGCGCATTTATATCAAGCAATCTTAAACGGGGAATCACACGTGAAAGATATTCATACGTTAACGACGTTAGCGGGTTATGTGCACGAGAAGTTAACCGGTGAAAAGATTTTAGGTGTTGGTGAGGCGTCAGGTGTTTTCCCAATCGATTTAGAAACAAAGTCATACCAACAAAAAATGGTGGATACATTTGAAAAGCTTGCGAGCAATAGAGGTGTAGTGATCGATTTACGCGCGATTTTACCTGAAGTAAAAGTGGCAGGTGAATCAGCAGGGGCGTTAACGGAAGCGGGTTGTTTATTACTTGATCCATCGGGTGACTTAACAAGCGGCTCATTACTTTGTCCACCAGAAGGTGATGCGGGTACGGGCATGGTGGCGACAAACAGTGTCAAGGTGAGAACAGGTAACGTCTCAGCAGGTACGTCTGTGTTTGCGATGGTGGTGTTAGAAAAAGAATTATCAAAAGTCTATACGGAAATTGATTTAGTCACCACACCAACTGGAAATCTCGTGGCGATGGCGCACTCAAATAACTGTACGTCTGACTTAAACGCTTGGGTGAACTTGTTTAAAGAATTCCAAGAGACAATGGGGATGGCTGTTGATATGGATACGTTATATCAAACGCTATATGAAGCAGCACTTTCAGGTGATAAAGATGGTGGCGGTCTACTCAGTTACGGCTACCTATCGGGTGAACATATGACACACTTCGAAGAAGGGCGCCCTCTCTTTGTCCGTGGTACCGATGCGAAGTTTAACTTAAGTAACTTTATGCGTACCCACCTCTATTCATGCTTGGAGCGATGAAGATTGGTATGGATCTCTTACTAAAAGAAGAACACGTCGCGCTTGATGAGATGCTTGGTCATGGTGGCTTATTTAAAACAAAGGGCGTGGGCCAATCGATGATGGCCGCAGCTTTAAATACACCCGTCTCCGTAATGGAAACAGCTGGTGAAGGTGGAGCTTGGGGGATTGCGGTACTTGCCTCCTTTATGCTTCAAAAAGAAGAAGGGCAAACATTGGATCACTTCCTCAATGTCCATGTCTTTAATCAAGCGGAAGCGGACACGATTCATCCAAACCAAGACGATGTTTTAGGGTTTGAACAGTTTATGACGCGATATAAACAAGGTTTACCGATTGAACGGGCAGCCGTTGATCATCTTAAATAATACACGTTTCTTTAGACAGATCAGCTGTTATAGTGATCTGTCTGTTTTTTCGCTTTAAGTTAGGCACGGCTTACCTTATTGGCGCATACGTTAGAGGTAGCAAGAGAAAAAGAGGAGGTTTTATATGTATCCGTTTAATCGCTTCCCGCGCCAAAATGCTGTCCCTTATGTGACGAATATTGAAACGCTCACTAAGCAAAACAATGCTTATCGGCGAGTCATCTGGACAGGGGATGAGTTACAGCTCGTCGTCATGAGCATCCCACCTATGGGTGATATTCCGGTAGAACGACATGAGGCAGAAGACCAATTTATTCGAGTAGAACAGGGCCGGGCTTGGGCTATCGTTGGACCAAATGAGCAACAGTTAAATCAACAATGGATGCTAGAAGAAGATGACGTCTTACTGATCCCAAAAGGCTATGCCCATTACATTAAGAACTTAAATAATACCCCGCTTAAACTCTATACCCTTTATGCACCGCCACACCATCCACCGCAGTTAATCCAACAACAGCCAGAGTGAGTCACTGTGCGCAACGAGACAATGGTCTTGTTGCGTTTTTAACGTCATTAAAACAGGGTGTTTTTACACTACTTTATCTGGTTTTTCATGTGAGCGCTTTCTGATAAAGTTAGAGTGATGATGTATGACAATAAAACATTGAGAGAAAGGATAAACAATAAAATGAACCAGACATTATTATTTAATCACGATTGGTCGTTTCAAAAAACACCACTACATACCACAACAGTTACACAAGAACATTTCAAACCAGTAGACATTCCGCACGATTGGTTGATTTATAACAGTCAAGCCTTATATGAAGATAGTATCGGTTGGTATCAGAAGACACTGACCATCACGGACTTATCGAAAAGTTACGCGTTGTATTTTGAAGGCGTCTATATGGACAGTATGCTCTATGTTAATGACAAGTTAGTAGGGGAATGGAAATACGGTTACTCAAGTTTTGAGTTTGACATGACGGACTTTTTAGTTGAAGGAGATAATAACCTGCTATTAAAGGTGACGCATCAAGCGCCTAATAGTCGCTGGTATTCTGGTGCTGGGATATACCGGGATGTTTATTTAAAAGTGAGAGGGACAGCCTTTATTGAAACGGATGGTACTTATGTCACGACAGAAAAAAACGGTAACGATTATCAATTGACGATTGATACGACGATTGAAACCACGCATCCTGTTACCGTCAGATGTACATTAACCGGGCATGGTGAAGCGTCCGTTATTGAAGCGACAGACCAATCAACAGGGACAACATCCCAAACGCTTACGGTTCTCTCACCAAAAGAATGGTCGCATCGTGATCCAGCGCTATACACCCTAACCACGGAATTGTTGACAGATCAACAAGTTGTACTGGAGCGTTACCGTGAGCGCATCGGTTTTAGAACGTTTCAATTAGAGCCGAATCGCGGGTTTATAGTAAATGGTCAACAAGTAAAAATTAACGGCACGTGTGAACACCATGACCTCGGGGCTTTAGGTGCGGCCTTTAATAAAGAAGCGATGCGTTACCGTCTTGAGTTATTGAAAGACATGGGCGTTAACGGTATTAGAACAGCACACAATATGCCGGCAAAAGGCCTGATGGACTTATGTGATGAGATGGGTTTTTACGTTGTATCAGAAGCCTTTGATATGTGGGAGCGGACAAAAACACCTTATGACTATGGCCGATTCTTTAACGACTGGGTTCATCGTGATGTCGCTAGCTGGATTAAGCGCGACCGGAATCACCCATCGGTCGTGATGTGGAGTATTGGGAATGAAATATATGATACGCATGCGTCAAACCGCGGGGTAGAGCTTACGGAAATGTTAAGAGCTTTAGTGGAAACATATGACCCAAAAGGCAATGCCCGTGTGACAATTGGGTCTAATTATATGCCGTGGGAACATGCAAAGGCCTGTGCAGATGTGGTGAAAGTGGCTGGCTATAATTATGCAGAAAAATATTACGATCAACACCATAAAAAGTATCCCGATTGGATTATTTACGGGAGTGAAACAGCGTCTGTCGTGCAAAGCCGGGGCATTTATCATTTTCCGTATGATACCAATATTTTATCTGATGATGATCAACAGTGTTCCGCTTTAGGAAATAGTACGACAAGTTGGGGGGCGAAATCTCCTGAAGCGTGTATCATCGCTGAACGAGACACACCGTATTCCGTTGGCCAGTTTCTTTGGACCGGGTTTGATTACATTGGAGAACCAACCCCGTATCATACGAAGAATGCGTATTTTGGCCAACTCGATACAGCTACCTTTAAGAAAGATAGTTATTACATTTATCAAGCCGGATGGATGGATGTAAAAACCAATCCGATAGTTCATATTTTTCCTTATTGGGATTTTAATCCCGGTCAACTGATTGATGTGCGGGTAGCGTCGAATGCACCGCGAGTAGAACTGTTTATAAACGGTGAATCACTCGGTCAAAAAGCCATTGATCACCAACATGGGACAGTGCTTGTACCGACCTATCAGGTGCGTTATGAACCCGGTGAATTAAAAGCGGTGGCTTATGATGAAACAGGTCACGTCATCGCGACGGATAATCAACAGAGTTTTAACGACCCGGTTTTGCTTGTGATTGAGACAAATAAACAGACTCTCACCCATAGCGAAGATCTTGTATTTGTGACGATTAAAGCGCTTGATGAGTTCGGGCGTGAAGTGAAGAACGCGACAAATCGTATCTATGTTGATGTCTCAGGTGCTGGCCGACTGGTTGGGCTAGATAATGGTGACAGTACCGACTATGATACCTATAAAGGAAAGTCGAAGCGTCTCTTTAGTGGAAAGTTAATGGCAATCATACAACCAAAACAGACGCGTGGAAAAGTCATGATTAACGTCTCATCCATTGGTTTAACTAAAGCGACAGAAACGATTGACGTTATGTGTCCACGGGATCAAACAATTGGTGTTGTGGCAGAAAATAGTGATCAGATGATTGTGACGGGAAAAAGAGATGAAGTGACGGTCAGAAAGATCACGCTCGATAGTCACGGTATCCATCAGTTGACGCATGCACAACCATCGGTTGATGTGTCTGTCACATTGTCGCCAGAGTACGCGACAGATAAAGCTATCGCTTATAAAATTGTGACCGATGAAGGAGCAGAAACGACCCGCGGCGCTGTTGAAGAAACGCCACAAGGTGTGAGGGTTACCGCTAAAGGAGACGGAAACTTTAGGCTACGGGCGATGAGTAAAGATCATACAAATGCTGTGCGTCTTATTTCAGAGTTGGATTTTACTGCAACAGGCCTTGGTCAATTTTATAAAGATCCGTATCAATTTATTGCCGGCAGTTTATATGACGACGCAACAGGGGATGTGGGAGGTGGGAATGATCGAGGATTTGCGACAAGCAATGATGAGAGATGTCTCGTTGGTTTTCATGATTTGGATTTTAAAGATCGTGGCGCTGATACAGTAACGTTACCGATTTTTACTTTAAATGATGATGTCTATACGTTAAAGATTTGGGATTGTCATCCAGATGAAGGGGCAACGTTATTACTCGATGATACGTATCAAAAACCGTCCATCTGGAATGTCTATCAATCAGAAACATATCGTTTAAATAAACGCCTGACGAATATTCAATCGTTGTATATTGAAACAGCTAATAAAATGCATGTCAAAGGTTTTCAATTTGAGCCATTTAACCGAGCCAATCGAACCGTTGACGTGACAACGGTTGATACACTTTATGGTGATCATTATACGCTAGAAGAAGATAAAATCAGTCAGATTGGCAATAATGTCTCACTTACATTCAACGACTTTGATTTTGGCGAAGCGGGTGCGAACAGGTTAGTCATCAACGGTCACTCGCCGATTGATAAAAATACCGTTCATGTGCGTTTTTCTGACGGTGAAGTGGAAATGAATCAGCTTATTGAATTTACTGAGACAGACACGCTAACTGAAAAAGTGTTTGAACTTGAGTCTGTATATGGCAAACAATCCGTGACCTTTATTTTTCTTCCTGGTTCACAGTTTGATTTTGCTTCATTTAAGCTCACGAGAAAATAGGCGCTATGTCAAAATCTAAAATAGTCAAGACTATAAATAGAAAGAGATGGATGAATACTTTATAAAAAAGCGCGTAAAGACCGGTACAGGTTTTTGCGTGCTTTTTGATGGGAAAAGATAAGGGAAAAGAATAAGATTGACGAACATTCAAATGTGTATTAGAATGTAATTAATCAAACGATTGTTTGAATGGTAAAGTCATCAGTAAGAAGGTGAGAAGTATGATACATATTGGCCTATCAAGCTTTGGTGATCATCCACAGCTTTATTTACCAGAAACAAAACCGAGCGAACGCCTTGCTGATTATGCGAGCCATTATTTACTCGTTGAAATAGATAGCACCTATTATGCGATTCCGCGTCTGACACAAGTAGAAAAATGGGTCAAGACGACACCGGAAAATTTTAAGTTTATCGTAAAAGCGTATCGCGGCATGACAGGGCATGTGAAAGACGATGAGCGTTACGCATCAAAAAGTGAGATGTTTCAAGCGTTTCGAGAGGCGCTTTCGCCATATATTGAACATAAAAAGTTAGCCTTTGTGTTGTTTCAATTTCCGCCATGGTTTGATTACCGGAAAGATCATCTTCTCTATTTGAAGTATGTGCGTCAAGAGATGAAAGAGATCCCAGTAGCGATTGAGTTTCGTAACCGGACGTGGTATGACGAAAAAGTAAAGAGAGAGATGCTACAGCTGTTAAGGGAGTTAGCTTTTATTCATACGGCGGCGGATGAACCGCAAATCGGTGACGGCTCAGTTCCGTTTGTTTCAGATGTTGTCAATGAGACGTTGTTTATCCGGCTTCACGGTAGAAATAGAGCCGGCTGGTATCGACCTAAGGACAGAGAGACGAATTGGCGCGAGGTGAGGTATTTGTATCGCTACAACACCGAGGAATTAACAGCATTTAAAGATCTGATCTTAACGAAACAAGCGGAAGTGAAAAATGTGTATGTGATCTTTAATAATAATTCAGGTAAGGACGCTAATGATAATGCGGCTGAGTTAAAGCGGCTATTAAACATTAAAGAAGAAGGCTCTTGCCATCTCAATTATCTTTATTTTAATGAAGTGTCTGTTATTTCTATCGACATAGCAAACAGAGCAAATAATATAATGATACGTAGGCATGTTAAAACGTTATGAAAAGAAAGGAAGAAGCATTATGGGACATCACCACCATCACGATCATGGTCACGAGACAGGTAATATTAAAATCGCATTTTTCCTCAATCTCAGTTTTACCATCATTGAAATTATCGGGGGCTTAATGACAAATAGTATGGCCATTTTAGCCGACGCTCTGCACGACTTAGGTGACTCGTTATCCCTAGGCATCGCATGGTTTTTAGAAAAAGTATCAGGAAAAAAACCAGATGAGACATTTACCTTTGGTTATGCGCGCTTTTCTTTATTAGCGGCTTTCATCAATAGTATGGTATTGATTGTCGGGTCAACGATTATTTTATACCATGTGATTCCAAGAATATTGAATCCCGAACCCGTTGAAGCAAGTGGAATGTTGCTGCTATCGATTCTAGGTATCGTGATGAATGGTTTAGCGGTGTTGAGACTAAAAAAAGGTAGCTCAATGAACGAAAAAGTTGTCACCTGGCACTTGATGGAAGATATTTTAGGCTGGGTCGTAGTGTTAGCTGCGAGTATCGTCTTAATGTTTGTTGATTGGCCTATTATCGATCCACTACTGTCACTCGGTCTAACGTTATATATTTTATATAATGTCGTCGGTAACTTAAAAGAAATCGTCGGGATCTTCTTACAAAAAACACCGTCAGGTGTGTCAAAGAGCGAGCTTAAACAGGCGCTTGAGGAAGAACTCAACGTTCATACCCACCATTTACACCTTTGGTCACTGGATGGGGAGAAAACAATGTTATCATTACATTTAGAAGTTAAAGATGATTTAACGACGGATGAATTAATCGAAGAAAAAAGTCGGGTCAGACAATGGCTCAATGATCATGAAATTGATCACGTCACGTTAGAGTTAGAATTTGAAAAAGAATTCTGTGAGGCAAGTGATTGTGAGTAAGACTGAAGAGCCAGGGACAAAATTCTAAATAACTAGATAAAAGCGGCATTTCATACAAAAATATGAGATGCCGCTTTTTATATTTTTTCTCAATTTTTTGCAGAGCGAAAAGCGCTCCGCTTGGAGCGCATATGGCCAAAACAGCATTTAAAATTATTCAAGGACTTCATTGAATGAATTTCATAATTCTGAGGCCTTGCAGCCCAATGGTTTTGAAGCATAAAAAAGGAAGTACCTCCCCAAGTCTTGTATAATGGTAAGTAAACAAACTAAACCAAAAGACTGGAGGAGAACTCCCTATGCCTATTATACGACAAGAGAGTTTATTTAGCATTAAA